>SKRK01000264.1 GCA_007118525.1 Balneolaceae bacterium | reverse complement strand
GGCCATGGCCAGAACGGTTTCGGTCATAAGATCAATTAAAGCTTCAATATCTTTTAAAGACGCCGTTTCTACAGGTGAGTGCATGTAGCGTAATGGAAGCGAGACTAAAGCGCTTGGAATACCGGTACGCTGATAGAAGATACTATCGGTATCTGTACCTGTTCTTACACTGGTTGCCTCATGCTGAAGCTCAATTTTTTTATCGGCAGCGGTTTTCTCAATAAATTCGACCAGTTTCTGGTGGTTGGCTCCTCCATGCTGTACGGCAGGCCCCTTACCCAGTTTTATCGAGCCATGTTCTTTATTGTTTATTCCCGGGGTGTCGGTTGCATGAGTAACGTCTGTAACGATCGCTACATCGGGCATATGGCGATAGCTCATCATTCTTGCACCAAACCCTCCCACCTCTTCCTGTACGGAGTTTAGAGCCATTACATTCACTTTCAGGTTTTTCTTCTTCTTATTCAGATTCTTCATAACCTGGGCGATTACAAATCCGCCAATTCGATTATCCAGCGCTCTTGCGGTTACAATTTCATCATTCAGAAATTCCACATCATCCGTAAAGGTTACCGGATCACCTATCTGAACCAGCTCAAGAGCCTCCTCCCTGCTGGAAACTCCGACATCAACATAGATGTCTTTCCAGGAAGGCTGTTTGCCTCCTCCGTTTTTGGTATCCTGCAGGTGAATGGCTGTGTTACCCACAACGCCGGTTACCCGGCCTTTTTTATTGTGAATGTAAACCCTCTTTGCACGAGCAATGGTAGAGTCGCTTCCGCCCAGTCTGTTCAGGGTAACGAACCCTTCATCTGAGATATATTGAACCACCATGCCGATTTCGTCTGCGTGAGCTTCAAGCATTACTGTGATAACATCCGAATTGGTGTTTATTTTGGCAACCGCCGATCCATATGCGTCGCCCTCAACCGTGTCGGCATATTGTGAGACATACTCTTTCCAGACTTGTTGCCCGGCCGATTCATACCCGGTGGGACTTGGAGTTATCAGGAGCGTTTCTAAAAAATCGTGTGTTTTCTTATCAAACATCGTATTTAGATGATTATCTTGAGTTTAAATTTTTGTTGAATATAAGCAAGTAGCGGAAGCAAAATGAGGATAATTACCTGAATTATTCACTCACCATTGAGATTTTTTTTTAATTACCTTCAGGAACTCAGTTTCTAAAGCATAAGTTCTATACACTATATGGACAGGCCGATATACAATCCGGAACAATTTGCGCACTGGACTCAAATCGAAGTTCGGTTTCGTGATCTTGATCCACTCAATCATGTCAACAATTCGGTATACAACACCTATCTTGAGGAAGCCAGGATCGACTTTATACAACAGATCCCTGAGTTTAAAGAGTCTATGGCTTCAGGCAAAAGTTTTATTTTGGTTCATCTGGAGCTCGACTACGTAAAGCCGGCACGGTTCAACGATGTCTTGCTGGTCGGATCTTCTGTCGAAGAGTTTGGAAACAGCAGCATCAAGGGGTTTCAGGCCATTTACTCCAGCAGTGATCATGAACTAAAGGCAGTAGCTAAGACAACCGGTGTTTGGTTCGACTTGAAATCCAATCGCCCCGTTAAGCTGCCTGAGCTGCAAAACCGTGATAACCTTCGATATCGACCACTTACTGATGGATAAAAGTAAACAGTATAAAATTTTCAGTGACCCGGTACACGGATTCATCTCGATACCAAAAGGGATAATTCTGAAGCTGATTGATCACGCCTATGTTCAAAGGCTTCGCCGTATCCGCCAACTCGGTCTTGGTTACCTGGTATTTCCGGCTGCGGAGCACTCCAGGTTTTCGCATGCTATCGGCGCTCTTGAACTGGGGCAAAGAGTACTGAAGAACCTCAGGGAGAAAGACACCACAATCAGTGATGCCGAAATTAACGGCACGCTCATTGCCATACTTCTGCATGATGTGGGCCATGGCCCGTTTTCACATACGCTAGAACACTCACTAATACACGATTTTAACCATGAGATGATGAGCCTCCGGATTATGGAGGAGTTAAACAATGAGTTTGACGGGGCATTAACTGTAGCCATTGAGATCTTTACTGACCAGTATCCAAAGAAATTCCTGCACCAGCTTATATCATCCCAGCTCGATATCGACCGGCTCGACTACCTGAAAAGAGACAGCTTTTTTACAGGGGTATCGGAAGGTTCGGTCGGGATTAACCGGATTCTAAAAACCATGCGGGTCTTTAACGGAAACGTGGTTATTGAAAAGAAGGGAATATATGCCATCGAGAATTACATACTTTCGCGACGGCTCATGTACATGCAGGTATATCTTCATAAAACCGTGTTATCGGCCGACTCCCTGATAAAAAAGATTATCCAAAGGGCAAACTTCCTCGTGAAACAGGGAGAGCCCCTGCCCATTCCCTCCATCAGCCTTGACTATTTCCTGAAGAGAAAACCGTCAGCCAAAAAACAGATTACGGCACCTATGCTTGAGAAATACATGGATCTTGATGATCATGATATCTACACCTGCATCAAGCAGTGGTCGAAATCAGACGATCCGATACTTGCAGATCTCTCCACACGCTTTCTGAACCGCAAACTATTTGCCACTACTTTCATTCAAAAGAAAAACCTCAAGGTTCAGGTTGATCAGGCCGTGAGCAAAACGAAGTCCTATCTGAAAAAATCAGGCTTTCCCAGCGATGACGTATCTGCTTCATTCTATATCGATCACGATCAGAGCTATAGTGAAGCATATAAGTATGAACATGAGAGTATCTGGATACTCGACGATGACGATAAGGCTATAGAGTTTTCAAAAGCGGCAGACACCAAGCATATTATCGCATTAACCAAACCGGTGGTTAAACCCTACATTGTGCATTTAAAAGAAGTACAGCTTGGATAGTCAGTTAAGCTCAAACTCTTTAAGCATTTTCAAAAGCTCCATCTCTTTAAACGGTTTCTTTAGCAGGCCGTTGAAACCTCTCTC
>SKRK01000326.1 GCA_007118525.1 Balneolaceae bacterium | reverse complement strand
TAACGTAAAACTGGATGTAACGTTGATCCAGCCGGTAGCGATGGAAACCGGATTACGGTTTGCGATTCGTGAAGGCGGGCGTACAGTAGGTGCGGGCGTTGTAACCAAAATTAAAGATTAATAAAAGTCTTATGGATTGCAGTAAGGCGAGGCCGTTTACGGTTTCGCCTTCTCTGCCATCTACGGGCGTAGCTCAGTTGGTAGAGCACTGGTCTCCAAAACCAGGTGTCGGGAGTTCGAGTCTCTCCGCCCGTGCTATTGATTAAGCCTGATTGAATATGGAAAAACTGAAGAATTTTATAGAAGGTGTTCGCAAGGAGATGGCAAAAGTCACCTGGCCCACACAGCAAGAGTTAATCGATAACACGATAATTGTCGTGGTATTTACAATTATTATCTCCGTATTCATTTTTGGTGTTGATCAGGTGTATAGTACAATATTGGAGGCGATTTACAGATGAGTTCTGATGACAGCTTCGACTGGTATGTAGTACGATGCTTTTCAAGCCACGAGAAAAAGGTAAAAGAGTTTATTGAGCGCGAAATTGAAGAGCTTGATCTGCAGCATAAAATTAAAGAGATATTAATCCCTACAGAGACGGTTATTGAAATCAGGTCTGGTAAGAAAAGGACAAAAGAGAAAAACTTTTTTCCGGGATACATACTGATCAGCACCCGGTATGATGAAGAAGTGAACAATCTGGTGCAAAGCGCACCATCCTGTCTTGGTTTTTTGAAAGCCGGCAGAAATGAAGTTGTACCCACACCGCTTAAACAGCGTGAAGTTGACAGGATTATCGGAAGGGTAATGGATAATCAGGAAGCCGTGGAGAAGGGCGGAGTTGTGGATATCCCTTACAAAGAAGGTGATTTGGTAAAAGTGATCGATGGTCCCTTTAAAGAATTTGACGGTACCGTTCAGGAAGTACTTCCCGATAAGCTCAAACTGAGAGTTTTGGTAAGCATTTTTGGACGTAAAACCCCGGTTGAGGTTGATCTGAATCAGGTCGAATCAACTACATAAGAACTTAAACAACGTGAGCTATTACGCAGCAAACAGAAGCACGAATCACTAATTGATTCTATATGGCAAAAAAAATAGACAGAGTGCTAAAACTTCAAATTGTTGGTGGGCAGGCAACCCCAGCCCCACCGGTAGGTCCAGCTTTAGGCCAGGCCGGCATCAATATAATGGAGTTTTGTAAAGCATTTAATGCACAAACCCAAGACAAGGCAGGAACGATTATTCCGGTTGAGATTACTGTGTTTGCAGACAAGTCGTTTTCATTCAAAACAAAGACTCCGCCTGCAGCCGTTCTCCTCAAAAAAGCCGCAAAAATTCAATCCGGTTCCGGAGAGCCCAACCGAGCAAAAGTCGGTAAGGTATCCTGGACGCAGTGTAAGGAGATCGCAGAGCAAAAGATGGAAGATTTAAATGCATTTGACATCGAAAATGCCGCTGAAATGATCGCTGGAACTGCCCGAAGCATGGGTTTGCGAGTAATCCGAGATAAATAAGAGGATTTAAGAAATGGCAAAACGAGGTAAGAAATATCAGCAGGTCGCTGAATTGATTGACCGTGATATGGAATACACCATAGAAGAAGCTTGCGATTTAATCAAAAAGACAAAAATCGCCAGTTTTGACGAATCCGTAGATCTTGATCTGCGATTGGGTGTAGATCCACGTCATGCTGATCAGATGGTTCGTGGTACTGTTTCGCTCCCTCACGGAACCGGGAAAACCGTTCGTGTGCTTGCGTTAGTTAACGAAGCAAAACAGGAAGAAGCGAAAGAGGCCGGAGCCGATCATGTTGGCCTGGAAGAATACATTGAAAAAATTGAAGAAGGTTGGGCAGATATCGACGTGATAGTTGCCACACCCGACGTAATGGGAAAGATAGGTAAACTTGGACGCCAGCTTGGGCCAAGGGGCTTAATGCCTAATCCTAAAAGTGGAACTGTGACGATGAATGTTGCAGATGCCGTGAAAGAGTTCAAATCTGGTAAGATTGATTTCCGTGTTGATAAAGCAGGTATTCTGCATACATCAGTCGGAAAAGCCAGCTTTGATGCGAGTGAAATTAGAGAAAACCTGATCTCATTCCTTCAAATGATTTTGAAACTGCGACCTGCATCAGCAAAAGGACTCTATATTCAAAGTGCTTATATAAGCACCACGATGGGGCCCAGCATTCCGATCAGTCGCACATCCATTACCTCAATTTAGAAATTAAACAGGTTAATAGAATGCCGACATTATCAGACAAAAAGGCAATTGTTGAAGAAATTACCAACACGCTGAATAACTCAAACGCCGTTTATATCACCAAATACACAGGAATGTCTGTGAGTGATATGGGCGACCTGCGAGGACGTTTCAGAGACGGTAACGTGCAGTTTAAAGTGTATAAAAATTCACTTGTTAAACGCGCAATGGATACAATTGGTGGATATGAAGAGCTCTACCCGCATCTGGCAGACCAAAATGGTTTTGCATTTGTGGAAGAAGAGCTGGCTGCACCTGCTAAAGTGCTCAAAAATTACATAAAGGAGAAAAATAAGTCGGAATTTAAAGCGGCTTTAATTGACGGTGATTATTACAGTCAGGACCAACTCGATGCTTTGGCTTCTATGAAGTCTAAAAATGAAGTTATCGGAGATATTGTTGGACTGCTGTTATCGCCAATTTCCAATGTAATTAGTGGGCTGCAAGCACAAGGAAGTAATATTGCAGGTGCTGTACAAACAATCGCTGAAAAAGGCGAAAATAACTGAATAAATAAAATATTTTAATTTAAACCGACGAACGGAGAATTATAACAATGGCTGACGTTAAAGAAATAGCTGAACAACTTGTTAACTTAACAATTAAAGAAGCAAACGAACTCGCAAAAGTTCTTGAAGATGAGTATGGAATCAAACCTGCTGCAGCTGCGGTTGCAGTAGCCGGACCTGCAGCTGGCGGTGACGCCGCTGATGCTGAAGAGCAAACAGAGTTCGATGTTATTCTGAAATCTGCTGGCGCTAAGAAAATTGCTGTAATTAAGGAAGTTAGAGGCATTACTGGCCTCGGTCTTAAAGAAGCAAAAGAGCTTGTTGATGGTGCTCCAAACACCGTTAAAGAAGCTGCTTCAAAAGCAGATGCAGAAGAGATTAAAGCGAAACTTGAAGAGGCAGGCGCTGAAGTCGAGCTGAAGTGACCCCCTTTTAAAGGTCTATATACCATAGCCAACTCCCGAATTTTCGGGGTGTTGGCTTTTGGCGTCTTATTCATATGTGAGGCATCTCATTCTTAGAGCTTTATGCTAAGAGAACTCACAATCTTATTTTTAACCTAAAGGAGAACATCCTTTTGAGTACTATTATGGAGAAAATCCCGTTTACCGATCGCCTTTCATTCGGCAGAATAAAAAATGTAATAGATTATCCCGATTTTTTAGATATACAGCTGGATTCATTTAATGAATTTGCTCAGCTGGATGTCGCCCCTAACGATAGGGAAAATAAAGGGCTCCAACGAATATTTAATGAAAATTTCCCCATTCAGGATACCCGGGAAACTCATATTCTGGAGTTTATCTATTACTCTGTTGATACACCTAAATACAATATTAAAGAGTGTCAGGAGCGCGGGCTTACCTATGCGATTCCTCTCAAGGCTAAGCTGAGACTCTCTTCCGTTGATGATTCTGATGAAGCTTCAGAAACCATCGAGCAGGAAGTATTTCTCGGTGATTTGCCATGGATGACCAAGCGAGGCACATTTATCATAAATGGTGCTGAGCGCGTTATTGTGAGCCAGTTGCACAGATCTCCGGGTGTATTTTTCGGGCAGTCTGTCCATCCAAACGGTACTCAACTGTACTCCGCCAGGGTTATCCCTTTCAAAGGCTCATGGATTGAATTTACAAACGATATCCGTGACGTTCTCTGGGCATATATCGATAGAAAGAAAAAGATTCCGGCTACTACACTGCTGAGAGCTCTTGGTTTTTCATCAGATCTCGATATTCTGAGTCTGTTCGATCTTTCTGAAGAGATTGAATTCGGTTCAAAGAAAGCCTTTAACACCAAGCTGGTAGGCAAGCGCCTGGCTACAGAAATCTCTACTCAGGTTACTGAAGAGGTTGTTGATGATGAGACCGGTGAAGTAACAGAAGCCACCAGCAGAAAAGTGCTTCTGGAACGGGATCACGAGCTTACAGAAGATGATTATGGTGTTCTGAAAGAGTCGGGTGTAAAAAAAGTACTGGTACAAAAGATTGGTGTTGAAGAGTCTGAGCGTTCTGTAATTATGAACACCCTCAGAAAAGATCCTTCACACGATGATGTGTCAGCTCTTGGTGAGGTTTACCAGCAGATCAGAACAGGTGAAATGCCGGATCCTGAAACTGCACGTCAGGTACTCGAGCGTCTCTTCTTTAGCGACAAAAAATATGATCTTGGTGAAGTTGGCCGTTACAGGCTTAACAAACGCCTGAAACTGGAGGTTTCTCCGGATATCCAGTACCTCACTAAAGAGGATGTGGTTTCGATCATTAAAGAGGTTATTCGCCTGAAAGAGATGAAGTCTCAGGTAGACGATATTGATCACCTGAGTAATCGTCGTGTTCGAACCGTTGGCGAGCAGTTAGGCCAGCAATTTGCAGTGGGTCTTGCCCGTATGGCGCGAACTATCCGCGAGCGAATGAATTCGCGTGATGCTGAGCAGCTTACTCCTCAGGATCTTGTAAATGCAAGAACGATTTCAAGCGTGATTAACAGCTTCTTTGGTACTAATCAGCTCTCTCAGTTTATGGATCAAACCAATCCGGCTGCTGAACTGACTCACAAAAGAAGAATGTCGGCATTAGGCCCCGGTGGTCTTACCCGTGAACGTGCCGGTTTTGAGGTTCGTGATGTTCACTATACTCACTACGGACGTCTCTGCCCGATTGAAACTCCTGAAGGTCCGAATATTGGTCTGATTACTTCTCTTTGTATACATGCCAAAATAAACGACTTTGGATTTATCGAAACCCCTTACCGAAAGGTGAAAGACGGGCTGGTAACCAGCGACGTTGATTACCTGGCTGCTGAGCAGGAAGATGAAACCGTTATTGCACAGGCTAATGCTCCTATTGATGAGAAAGGCGCATTTATAAATGAATCTATCTTCTCAAGATTTCGCGACTCGAATGTGGGTCTTGCAAAACCTGAGCAGGTTGAATATATGGATGTGTCAGCCAACCAGATTACATCGCTTGCAGCTGCCCTGATTCCATTTATTGAGCATGATGATGCCAACCGTGCCCTGATGGGTTCGAACATGCAGCGTCAGGCTGTTCCGCTTTTACGCCCGGAGTCTCCTGTAGTAGGAACCGGACTTGAGCAGCGTGCAGCTAAAGATTCTCGCGCAATCATAACCGCTGAGGGTGACGGTGAAGTAGTATATGTAAGTGGAAATGAGATTCGCATTAAGTATACCCGAAGCGAAATTGAACAGAACTGTTATTTTGATGAGGGTATTAAGTCGTACCATCTCAAGAAGTTCGAGCGAAGCAACCAGGATACTACAATGAATCAGCGCCCGATTGTAAGCGTTGGTGATACTGTAAAAGATGGTGATGCCATCGCGGATGGTTTTGCAACCGATAAAGGTGAACTTGCCCTTGGCCGTAATATGCTTGTTGCATTTATGCCATGGCGGGGATACAATTTTGAGGATGCGATCGTAATTAGCGAGCGTGTTGTACAGGAAGATGTCTATACATCTATCCACATTACTGAATTTGAACAGCAGGTTCGTGATACCAAACGCGGCGAAGAAGAACTTACCCGTGAAATTCCAAACGTAAGTGAGGAAGCCACTCGTAATCTCGACGAGCAGGGTATTATCCGTATAGGTGCAAAAGTAAGCCACGGTGATATTCTTGTTGGTAAAATCACGCCGAAAGGTGAGACAGATCCCACACCTGAAGAGAAACTTCTGCGCGCTATTTTTGGCGATAAGGCCGGCGACGTGAAAGATGCATCTTTGAAAACACCTCCGGGTGTATCGGGTGTTGTAATTAACACCAAACTCTTTAGCAGAAAACGTGATGAACAAATTTCACGTAAAGAAGAGAAGAAGCTTGTTGAACAGGAGAATGAAAGATATTCAAGAAAACTTGCAGATCTGAACTCTAAGTGGGCCGATAAGATGTATAGCCTGCTGAGAGACAAAACTTCTCCGGGTGTTCAGAATTACAGCAGTGTCGAGTTGATTCCTAAAGGTGAGAAGTACAAGAAGTCAGTTTTTGAAGAACTGGACCCTGTATACATCAATGAGAATATTGACTGGGCTACCGACGAAGAGCTTGTAAAGCATGTAAAAATACTCTTCAAAAACTACCGGGATCTGCGACGTGAATTGGAAACAGATGCCAAACGCCGCAAGTATCAGATCCAGGTAGGAGATGAGTTGCCACCGGGAATCATTCAGAAGGCAAAAGTTTATGTTGCCAAGAAGAGAAAGATTCAGGTAGGTGATAAAATGGCCGGACGTCACGGTAACAAAGGTGTTATCGCAAAGGTTGTACCTGCCGAAGACATGCCGTTTATGGAAGATGGAACACCCGTGGATATCGTATTGAACCCGCTTGGTGTACCTTCTCGTATGAACCTTGGCCAGATATATGAAACTATTCTTGGCTGGGCCGGAATGAAACTGGGTGTTAAATATGCATCGCCAATTTTTGATGGTGCATCTTACGAGCAGGTTCAGGATGAGCTCAGAAAAGCCGGACTGCCAGAAGATGGGCGAGTTCACCTTTATGATGGACGATCCGGTGAAAAATTAGATCAGAAAACCACCGTTGGTTTTATGTACATGCTTAAACTCAATCACCTGGTTGAAGATAAGATGCATGCACGATCCATCGGTCCATACTCTCTTATTACACAGCAGCCCTTGGGTGGTAAAGCCCAATTTGGTGGCCAGCGACTTGGAGAGATGGAGGTTTGGGCACTCTATGCATATGGTGCTGCAAATATTCTGAAAGAGATGCTCACTGTAAAAAGTGATGATGTGAAAGGACGTTCTAAAGTGTACGAAGCCATCGTTAAAGGTGAAAACCTGCCCGAAGGCGACATTCCGGAATCGTTCAAAGTTTTACTACGTGAATTAATGGGTCTCGGTCTCGAAATCCATATTGACTAACGTTTGTTCTGTTTAATAAATCTAAAACGGAGGTCTTCCCTTGCCGTCTACAAAAACATTAACTGTTACTAAAGACTTTTCAACCATCGGAATCTCTCTGGCTTCGGCCGAGACGATATTATCCCGGTCACACGGAGAAGTCTTAACACCTGAAACGATAAATTACAGAACATTCAAACCGGAAATGGATGGTCTTTTCTGCGAAAAGATCTTCGGCCCGGTTAAAGATTATGAATGCCACTGTGGAAAATACAAACGCATACGCTACAAAGGCATTATTTGTGACCGTTGCGGTGTAGAAGTTACACGGAAAGCTGTCCGGCGAGAACGAATGGGGCATATTACCCTTACCGTTCCCATCGTGCACATCTGGTACTTCAAATCCCTGCCAAGCAAAATTGCCTATCTTTTGGGATACTCTTCCAAGAATCTGGAGAGAATTGTCTACTACGAAACTTTCGTGGTAATCAATCCTGGCCTGGCCCGTGATTTGGGTTACAAGCGCGGAGATCTGATCTCAGAAGAGGAGAAGTTTGACATTTTTGATCAGCTTCCGGAAGATCATTACGAATTGGATGATGATGACGAAGACAAGTTTATTGTCACTGATGGCGCAGAAGCCATTCAGGGTCTTCTCAAAACAATGGATCTGGACAGCCTTGCTTACACGCTGCGTGACGAAGTGAAGAATGAAACTTCTCAAATGCGTAAGAAGAAAAAGCTGAAGAGACTTCAGGTAATTGAGTCGTTCCGTGCTGCAAATCAACACACAGAGAACAGTCCGGAATGGATGATTCAGGGTGTTATCCCGGTCATCCCACCTGAACTGCGTCCGCTAGTTCCACTGGAAGGAGGGCGTTTTGCAACCTCCGACCTGAATGACTTGTATCGCCGGGTGATTATTCGTAATAATCGATTGAAGCGTCTTATAGATATTAAAGCTCCTGATGTAATTCTCAGAAATGAGAAACGTATGCTTCAGGAAGCTGTCGATTCATTATACGACAACTCAAGAAAATCGAATGCGGTTCGCAATAACAACCGTCCTCTGAAATCCCTGAGCGATATGCTGAAAGGGAAGAGCGGGCGATTCCGTCAGAACCTTCTTGGAAAGCGGGTCGATTATTCAGGCCGTTCCGTAATTGTGGTAGGCCCTGAGCTGAAGATGCACGAGTGTGGTCTTCCAAAAGAGATGGCGATCGAGCTCTACAAGCCATTTGTAATCCGCCGCCTTATCGAGCGTGGTTACGTGAAGACCGTAAAGAGTGCCAAAAAAGTAGTTGATCGACGAGATCAGGTAGTTTGGGAAGTTCTTGAAAATGTAATTGACGGACATCCCGTACTGCTGAACCGTGCTCCTACGCTTCACAGGTTAGGTATCCAGGCCTATCAGCCGGTACTGATTGAGGAGAAAGCCATTCGTCTGCATCCGCTATCCTGTACAGCGTTTAATGCTGATTTCGATGGTGACCAGATGGCGGTTCATCTTCCATTGAGCCATGATGCTGTACTTGAGGCGTCTGTTCTTATGCTCGGTTCGCATAATATCTTAAGTCCTGCCAGTGGTGGACCCGTTGCGGTTCCTTCACAGGATATGATTTTAGGTATCTATTACCTCACAAAAATGGGGAATGGAAAACTTGGTGAAGGCAAAACGTTTTCTAACACTGATGAAGTGGTTATCGCTTACGATCAGCGTAAAATTGAGAACCATGCCAAGATTAATGTTCGTATTCCGGTCACCAATGAAGAAGGTGAGACGACATATGAGATTATCAAGACAACAACCGGCCGGGTTCTGTTCAATGAAATTTTACCTGAAGGTGTTGAGTTTGTAAACAAAACCCTGGGTAAGAAAGAACTCAGAATTCTTATCGGTGATATCCATAGTGCTGTTGGAACAACAAAGACAGCCGAGTTTTTGGATAATATGAAGAAAGTAGGTTTTGAGCGTGCTACAACCGGCGGGCTTTCATTTAGCCTTGAAGATATCATCATACCAGATGCAAAGCGTGTGTTGATTGAAAAAGCCCAGGCAGAGGTTGCTGAAATTCAGGATCGTTATGAAATGGGTTTCATTACCGATAATGAGCGATACAACCAGGTTATTGATAAATGGACCAGCACTACAAACCGTGTATCTGAAACTCTTTTCCAGAGCCTCACAGATGATAAGGATGGATTCAATGCCGTATTTATGATGGCTGATTCCGGTGCCCGTGGCTCGAAAGAGCAGATTCGTCAGCTGGGTGGTATGCGTGGGCTGATGGCTAAGCCACAAAAAAGCTCAATGCAGCAAGGTAACGAGGTTATTGAGAATCCGATTCTCTCCAGCTTCCGTGAAGGCCTTACCGTACTTGAATACTTTATCTCTACTCACGGTGCGCGTAAAGGTCTTGCCGATACAGCTCTTAAAACAGCTGATGCCGGTTATCTGACCCGACGACTGGTTGACGTATCACAGGATATTATCATTAACGAGCAGGATTGCGGTACTCTTAGGGGTATCAGGATGCAGGCTCTGAAAGATAATGAAGACGTGATTGAAAGCCTTGAAGATCGAATTATCGGCAGGGTATCCATGCATGAGATCAAAGATCCGATTACGGATGATCTGATTTGTGAGCCTAACCAGTTGATTAGTGAGAAAGTAGCTAAAAAAATCGCTGAAACCTCAATTGAAGAGGTTGAGATCAGGTCGGTACTTACCTGTGAAACCGAGCGTGGTGTATGTGCCAGGTGCTACGGCCGTGATATGGCCAGAAACAGCCTGGTTCAGGTTGGTGAAGCTGTGGGTGTTATCGCAGCGCAATCGATCGGCGAGCCGGGAACACAGCTTACCCTGCGAACATTTCACGTGGGTGGTACAGCTTCCCGTATGGAGTCTGACTCTCAGCACAAAGCGAAATTTGACGGTAAAGTTGAGTTTGAAAACGTCCGCGTAGTTGAGTACGATGATGGTGAAGAGATTCACAATGTTGTATTGAGCCGTGCCGGTGAGATGAAACTTGTTGATGAGGAAGGAAAAGTTCTCAATACCTACAATGTGCCTTATGGCGCAGAGATGATGGTTGAAGAGGGCGATAAAGTTCCAAAAGGAATGCCGCTTTGTAAGTGGGATCCATATAATGCACTCATTTTCAGTGAACTGGAAGGTACTGTAGAGTACAAGGATATCATTGAAGAGATAACCTATACAGCCGATACAGATGCACAAACCGGTCACAGGGAGAAAGTTATTATCGATACCCGTGATCGATCTCTGGTACCGACACTGATAGTTAAAGGTGTTGATGACAGGATTCGTGAGAGCACACTTCCGGTTGAAACTCACATCTCTGTCGAAGACGGCGAGAAAGTTCAGGCCGGTCAGGTACTTGCCAAAATTCCAAGAGCCGCATCTAAATCAAAAGATATTACAGCGGGTCTTCCGCGTGTAACGGAGCTTTTCGAAGCCCGTTCACCGAGCGATCCTGCAGCAGTATCTGAGATTGACGGTATTGTGAAGATGGGCGGCCGTAAGCGTGGTTCTCAGGAAGTGATTGTAGAGAGCAAAGACGGTACAGACGAGAAGAGATATCTCATCTCACTGTCGAAGCATATACTTGTACAGGAGAATGATTTCGTGAAGGCCGGACAGGCACTATCTGACGGAACCATTCCTGCACAGGAGATTCTCAACATTCTGGGGCCATTCGCTGTACAGTCGTACCTGGTGAATGAAATTCAGGAAGTTTACCGTCTGCAGGGTGTGAAGATCAATGACAAGCATATTGAAGTGATTGTTCGCACCATGATGCAGAAAGTGGAAATAACCGATCCGGGAGATACCATGTATCTTGAAGGAGATAAGGTTGACCGCTTTGAGCTCAATAACAAAAATGATGAACTGATTGGAAAGTTTGTTGTGACTGATCCGGGCGGAAGTGAACTTAAACGCGGTAAGATTCTGGACCGTCGTGAAGTTCGTGAACTTAATAACGAACTGATCAAAGACGGTAAAGAAGAACTTCAGACACGCGAAGCAGAGCCGGCTATTTC
>SKRK01000306.1 GCA_007118525.1 Balneolaceae bacterium | reverse complement strand
GTGGTATATCCACGGCCAAAACCCAATAACTTTGAACAGGCTACCCAGCTTGTTGTGGTAGGTGAATTGAGAAACAATGTTTTCCATGCAAACGACATGTTGATGAAGTGCCCATCTAAGTATAATGATGGCAGTGAACTTGTGAACGCGCAGGAGAGCTGAACTCATTATGGTTTCAACGTTAGGTCAGCTATTTCTCAGTGGCGCTTTTATCGCTTCGATCGCAGCTATGATATCCTATGCGATTTCGGTTGTAAAGGATGATACTAAAATCGAGAAAATCTCCCACTATTTGTGGTACGCCAAGGGCACTTTCCTGCTTATCTCATCCGTTGCGCTCATCTGGCTGATTATGACGCACCAGTTTCAGTACTACTACGTCTGGAACTACACCAGTCTTGACCTGGAGACTCAATATCTGTTTTCCGCATTTTATGGCGGACAGGAGGGAAGCTTTATGCTGTGGATTCTCTGCTCGTTTGTAGTCGGGGTAGGACTAATCAAGTGGACACGCAAGCCCTATAAAGGCCCTGTGATGTTTGTGATGACTCTCACGCAGTTCTTTCTGCTGTCGATGGTTGTTGGCTGGGATTTGAATTTTACCCAGATCGGAGCAACCCCTTTCAGAACCATAGCCCAGGAGATGCCTAATGCTCCTTTTATTCAGGCCAATCCCGATTTTGTCCCGGCTGATGGCTCCGGATTGAATGATCTTTTGAAAAGCCCCTGGATGATGATTCATCCGCCCATCATTTTTGTCGGTTTCGCGATGATGACGGTTCCTTTTGCTTTTGCGATAGCTTCGCTTTGGACCAAAACCTATCACGAATGGATACGTCCCGCGCTGCCATGGACGCTGGCCGCAAACCTGTCTCTTTTAACAGCTATTTTTCTTGGCGGTTACTGGGCCTATGAAACTTTATCATTTGGCGGATATTGGGCATGGGATCCCGTTGAAAACGCTTCGCTGGTGCCCTGGCTGATCGGTACAGCCGGTATTCATGCCATGATTATTCAGCGAAAGAGCTCCCGGGCTCACAAAGCCTCGCTCTTTTTCGCAATTTTGGCTTATGTCTCAATAGTCTATCAAACCTTTTTAACACGATCGGGTGTGCTTGCCGATCAGTCAGTACACAGTTTTGTGGATCTGGGCCTCTATGGCCAGCTCCTGATGTTTATCTCAGTAATGGCGCTGATGGGTATTGGTTTCTATTTGTACCGGTATCGCGAACTTCCCAGCCCGGAAAAAGAGTCAAAATTTCTGAGTAAAGAGTTCATGACCTTTACCGGGTCAATGCTGCTATTTATTCTGGGTGTTGTGATCATATTCGGTACCAGTTCCCCAATTATTGGCCGGCTCTTTGTAGAGAATCCAACTCCTCCCGAAATTCAGTTTTACAACGACTGGAGCATGCCGATAGCCATAATTATGGCAATTGCAACCGTGATTGGCCAGCATCTTTTCTGGCAAAAACATAGTTGGGAATCACTTGCCGGTAAACTGATTACCCCGCTTCTGTTAACCTCCATTGCAGCCGTACTCTCTATTATTTTGGGCGAGGTTCGCAATGTCTACTATATGCTGTTCATTTTTGCCGCCTGGTTTACGGTGATAGGTAATGCATCTGTCTTGTTCAGCCTGATCAGGAAGAATCCTAAACTGACGGGTGGTTCATTAACTCATGTTGGTTTTGGAGCGCTCCTGCTTGGCATTATCGCATCCAGTGTTTACACAGAGCCTCTGCTTGATCAGCGGACATCTTCATACAATGCAAGGGTAGTTGCCGGAGAGGTGTATGATGAGGAAGGTTTTCCGATTACACAACCGATTGAGATGTTTCAGCTCGATATCAATAAGCCTAAGCTGATTAATAATAAATATATGGTGACCTATGAGGGGTATGAAGTGGCAGATTCGCCAAGACCCGGTCAGCAAACATACCGTATCAAATTTGAGCCGATTGATGGAAGCCGGACATTCTACATGGATCCGGAAGTCTATCCCATGCTTACTACATCGAGCATGGACAATATCGACTGGTCGGTTGATCCGCACGTACGAACCGGCTGGTTCAGTGATATTTATCTATACGTGGCCGGAAGCAGGTATGTAGAGCGCAAAAACCAGGAGCTGGAGAGAGAGAAACGATCGCGTTCCCTGGTACCCGTTGCAGATGAGGAGGAGGAGATTCAGACTATAGAGATTCAACAGGGCGAGACCATTGAAGCCGGCCCCTTCACCTTTACATTCCAGAGTTTTGTACCTGCTCAACCTGAGCATTTGCCTGAAAATACGCAGATTGGGATTCGGTCATTAATCCGTGTTTCGCATACAGTTTCGGGAAATGCCTATGAGGTGGAGCCACTGTTTGCTGTTTATACCGAAAATGAACAGAGTTACACCTACTCTCCGCCTCTTATGATAGAGAATTGGGGGATGAGTATAAGCTTCAGTCGTATCCACCCCGAATCAGACTCTATTGAGCTCACAATTGACGGACTCGATCTGAATTATGAGGAGGACTGGATTTTGATTGTGGCCGAAAAGAAACCGTTTGTCTCAGTAGTATGGCTGGGTACATTTCTGTTGATGGCCGGATTCAGTATCTCCATCATGCGCCACTGGAGCCGCGAGAAGAATACCGAGGAGAAGCGGTAGGATAGGATAACAGGGTGCAAGGCTCAAGACGCATGGTGAAAACCTTTAAGCGTGCCCGGTGCAAGTGGTGCTGATGCCCGTATACGGTTGACGTTTAGATGAAAGTGGCAGGATGTAGCTTGGTTTTAAACCGTGAAAAAAGATGTGGAAAACCAACACCGAGCCCGTGGCGTTGCCGCGGGCTGTGATATAGCGCGCCTGCAGCGCCTGGATGTGGTAAGATTTTATGTTGATGCTTACGACAATCAAAACAGCCCGGATAACCAACACCGAAGGTGTTGAAGGTAATTAGCCCCGAGTTGAAACTCGGGGTATGGTGGCGAAGCCAAAGAACCCCG
>SKRK01000258.1 GCA_007118525.1 Balneolaceae bacterium | reverse complement strand
CTGAAATGTTCAATATTTCTTCATGATATGGACGATTTCGCAGTTGTGAATAAGATATATGGAAGCTTTTTTCCTGAAAATCCGCCTGCCCGGGAAACGGTTGCTGTAAAAACTCTGCCAAAAAATGTCAAAGTTGAGATCAGCTGTATTGCGTATATCTGACATTTGAGCGTAAAAATCTAACGCCTGTATGGCACATTTACCGTTGTGGATGTGCTGTTGCCGGCGCCATCATAAACCACGTATTCCACTGTATTCTCGGCAGCTGGTTTAAAATCAGGATTATAGTAGATTAAAAAGTCTTTTTCAGGATCATACTCAATAATCCCTTTTTTACCATTTACTGTAATAGTTGATCTTCTGTAGTCAATTTTTGTCATCTGATCTACAGCCGGAAGTATTAACACGTAGATACCGCCCAGATTTTTCTCAATTTTCGGTGTTCCCACCCAGGGGGCAATTCTGTCCTCTTTAATTCGAAGGTCGCTGATTTCATTAATCGTTGCTCTGAGAATTCCATCAGAGATATCCGATCCTATGTAGTTTTCCCTGTTACGAAAGTGATCAACTGAAAAGAGTGCCAGGCGGTCTTTGTCGTTGAACTCATCCGGGAGGATGTAATTAAAGCGTGCAGAACTCCCAAGCGGCAACCGGTTTGGATTGAATGCAATGTCTATCTGGTTGTGCTGTACAGTTACACCCATTTTAATGTTGAGTGTGTCGTAAATCGCAGAGTTCGGAAACTGTATCCACAGCTTTTGATCCGGTGTTGAGAGTAGTTCAGGCCTGTTTGGTTTCAGATTTCTTATTGTGGTATAGTTGTTGAAGGTGGAATAGACAGGGATCTCTCTGTTGGGAAAGAGAGAAAGATCAGAGGATGCCGATGCAAGAAGCGAATGCGAGATCGGGATCTCATTCTCTGTCCATCTGCGAAACGTAAACGCGGATCTGTTTTCAAAAACAGGGTAGGTGGGTACATAACTAATCACACCTGCAGATGCAGCGCCCTCTACATTTATGACCAGCGATGCTTTGGATTCATTGCCATATATATCTTTAGCAATGATTGTAACCGGGTAACTGCCTTCGCTCCAGTTTAATACACCCTGGTTTATTTTTTTCCGATAGAAGGGGAGCTGATTCCCCTGAACTTTGTAGAGTCTTTGAAACCCTCTCCTGGTTTGAGCAAGTATGGGATAGGAGCGATCCAAAAACATATGTCGCGCATCTCTGAATGAAAAGTAATCAGCTTCTGAATGGAACAGAGTATCAGCTTCATGAACCAGTTTGAGAGAGTGGACCGCATAAACATTGGGTGTTCGATCGGCCCTGTCGTGCGCATTAACGGCCAGCCCCACCGGACCCGTTACTGTAATTTCTCCAAAATCGAATACACCATCCGTTTGTTTGACCGGTAATATGGTGTGCCCGGTTCGCTGCAGTGTTTCTTGATGAAGAGACTCAACGGCAAGTTGTGAAAAAACAGGCGGCAGAGTGTCGGTAATCCTCAAATTGGTCAAAAGAGGATTTATCGGCATAAAATCCGGGTTACGCACTTCGAAATGGAGATGTGGCGGCCCAACGCCGGTAGAACCGGTATAGCCGATTACATCTCCGCGTTTGAATTGGAAACCTGCTGATTCTATCCTGCGATCCAATTCATACGAGTAGTCGATCATTCGAATAGAATCGGTATAGGCCTGTAAATTTGGTTCAAAACGGTTTAGGTGTGCATACACGGTGTAAGAATCGTCGCCATGTTTCATGTAAATAACATGGCCATATCCGTGAGGGCCTACGGCAACCCGATAGATAACACCGTCGCGCGATGCAAAAACTCTAAAGCCTTCCCTTCCCCAGGTACGAATATCTATCCCTGAATGCAGATGTGCAGACCGTGTTTCTGCAAATGTTGAAGAGAGATAGGGGCTGGCATCTGTAGGCCAGAGATAGCTGACGGAATCATCCAGAAAATCGATCGGACTTTCGTGGATCTGGCCCATAACTTTCAGAGGCAAAGTTGTCCAAATCAGGATTGATAAAATCAGTAGATAAAATCTGTTAAACGACATGTACCTGTAATGTTGAGATGTCTTCTCCGAGCGTGGCTGTAATTTGATCACCTTTCTTTACCGCCGATACACCTTCCGGTGTTCCGGTATAGATGAGATCGCCGGGATAGAGGGTGAAATATTTTGATATATATGAAATGATCTGATTAACTGAAAAAATCATATCTGAGGTTTGCCCTTTCTGCCGCACTTCTGCGTTTACCTGAACTTCAATAGAAAGGTTCTGTAAATCTAAATCTTTCGTATATGGATAAAGAGTACCCAGCGGGGCAAATGTTTCAAAACCCTTTGCCAGCGACCATGGCAGCCCGGCTTTTTTTGCTTCTGCCTGAAGATCTCGTGCAGTCATATCCAATCCCACACCAAAGGCTTTAATGGCGGAACCGGCTTCGTCGGGAGTCACGTTTCGAGCCTTTTGCCCAATCAAAACCACCAGCTCAACTTCGTGGTGTACATCATTGGTAAGCTCGGGAATAACGATGTTCTCGCCCGTGAGAATGATGGAGCTTCTGGGCTTTAAAAATACGACGGGATTATCAGGTACGTCACTGTTCATCTCAGCCGCGTGTTTGGCGTAATTTCGTCCAATACAGTAGAGCGAACCGAATTGCAGGTCAGGATATCCGGGAATTTGAAAAAACATATACAGGGGCTGATTACAGGTGTTAATGCATTAATTTATCAAAAATTATGATGAATTATGATACCCTGATGAAACAAACTTTTAACCCGCATTTCTCACAAATAATATTAAGTGAGCTTGTTGATCTATTTATAAATAGTGACTTAGATAAAAATCTACAGCTTTTAATAGATGACAGTGTGAAACCGGTGAATTTTGTCCGCCTGCTGCGTTGTCCCGAAAATGATTTGCTCAGGGTCCGTCAGCCGCCGGTCGCTTCCGCCACCATTTTCACGGCGCCTTGCATGCGAT
>SKRK01000343.1 GCA_007118525.1 Balneolaceae bacterium | reverse complement strand
CCCACAGGCAACAGGCTCACCCTCCTCACGGTTGCGGTTGCTTTGGCAGTATGCGAGGCTCTTGAAGATTATACCAGTCAGAAAGCATTAATTAAGTGGCCCAATGATGTTGTTATTGACGGAAAGAAAATTGCCGGAATACTAACCGAGTGTATGTTTATGGGGGCAACGCCCGACCGCGTTTTAATAGGAGTTGGAATAAACATTGGGGAAAAAAACTTTGCAGAGGAGCTATCAGAAAATGCGATTTCACTCTCTGATATATCCGGCGAATCGATTATTCACGAACAGCTGTTGTCAAAGATTCTGGTTCGCACAGAGGATCTATACATGCAGTGGCACAAGCAAAACAGTGAACTTCATAACAAGATTAACCGCAAAATGATCGGTTATGGCGATTGGGTAACGCTTAAAGTAAACGGAGAAATTTTACCGGGTACGTTTAAATTTTTGGGAGTTAATGAAAAAGGTGAGTTGTTAACCTTGAATGAGGAGCTGGATGTAAATACCTTCACACATGAGCAAGTCAGAATTATCGAAAATAAAAAATGAATTTCAACTTCAGGTTGAGAAGTATTTGGATGATGGAGACCGGGTAATTGCGGGTATTAGCGGGGGGCCTGATTCGATGTTGTTACTCTATTTGCTGCATCGTTCAGGAGTAAAAACCGTTGCTGTTCACTGTAATTACGGGCTTCGCGGTAAAGCTTCCGATCTTGATCAGGAATTGGTAGAGCAAATTTGTTCTATGTGGGAAATAGAGTGTGTTTCTGTTCGGCTTGACCCTGAAGAAGCGGGAAAAGAGAACTTTCAGGAGTGGGCGAGGCAACGCCGCTACCAGGTCTTTTACGACTTGAAAAGGGAGTACAAAGCCGACTATATCACAACCGCTCACCATAAGGATGACCAGATTGAAACCATTTTACAAAAGATTCTCAGGGGTGCGGGAACGTCATCCTGGAGAGGAATGGAAATTTTGGAAGGTGATCTCTTCCGGCCTCTGCTTGGTATTTCAAAGCAGCAAATCATTCAGTTTGTCCAGGAGTTCAACATTCCCTTCAGGATTGACGGTTCCAACGAAGAATCTACCTATGCGCGCAATTTTTTAAGACACAGCTGGTTTCCGGAACTCGACAGGCTTTTCCCCGGCTGGAAAAAAAATCTTTTGAAAATTCCCGGCCGTGCTTCCGAATTTGAGTCTATGTCGGATCATATTTTATCAGGAGTTTCTGAACACCCCGAAAGGTTGATCCGCAATGCATTCCTGGCGCTGCCTGATGTGATAAAGCCGGTGATACTTCATCGATTTATTGAAAAAAGCGGAGTTGATGAGATGCCCGGGGGATCTTTTTTCTCGAGTGTTGAATCGCTGGAGCAATTGCAGTCCGGTAAATCGCTGCAGCTCTCAAATCAACTGTATTTAGAGAGAGATCGGGATGAATTTATCCTGTTTAAAAAGAAGAGGGACGCTGAAAAAGAGCAAATTAACACCATTGATATATTTTCGGGAGAAATTGAGGCAGGCAATCTGAATCTGAGTACAGAGCCTTTTCATGGGGAGTATCAACAGGGTGTATTATATCTGGACAGAGAGAAAATTTCATTTCCAATTACTTTGAGAGAGTGGCAAAATGGGGATGAAATAATACCTCTTGGAATGGATGGAAGCCAGTTAATTTCAGATCATCTGACCAACCGTAAAATTTCTTCCTCAAAAAAGAGTGAGGCCAAAGTTCTGGAATCTTTTGACGGCACTATCTGTGCTGTTATATTCCCGCACTTCTCAGCCGACAACCAGCTGGGAACTGTATCCGAAAAAGTGCGCTGTACAAATCAAACCAAAACTGTCCTTACCATTCGCAAAAAGTAAATTTATGAATCTTTATCAACCGGAGTATGTAAATGTAAACGGCGAAGAGTTCAGGGTGTATTTAACCCACGAAGAAATTCAGCAGCGCATCAAACAGATCGGCAATCAACTCAGTAAATCCTTTAGTGATAAAAGGCCCATATTTATCGGTGTCTTGAATGGCGCATATATTTTTCTTGCCGACCTGATGCGGCACGTAAGTATTCCCTGCGAGGTAGACTTCATGAAATTAAGCAGTTACGGTGATGAAAAAGTCTCCTCCGGACAGGTGTACGACTTGAAAGAGATTGATGCAAATATAAAGGGAAGGCACGTTATTCTTGTAGAGGATATTATTGATACAGGTCTCTCCATGAAGTATCTGCTGAATAAGCTAAAACAGTTTGATCCGGCATCTTTAACCGTTATAACCATGCTCCATAAAAGCGACGCTACCGTACACGATGTACAGATTGATTATGTAGCATTTAAAATTCCCAATCTTTTTGTACTGGGTTATGGACTGGATTACGCGCAGGAGGGAAGAAACCTGGCACAAATTTATATTCCAAGCGAAAAGAAAGAGTGATATTTCTTTAAATGCAGGTTGCAAAGGCCGGCTAAAGGTTACTATATTTGAGGCTACCAAAAAATAGATTACTACTATTGATTTAGACTACCCGGAGAGCTGGCTGAGTGGTCGAAAGCGCTCCCCTGCTAAGGGAGTATACCCTGAAAAGGGTATCGAGGGTTCGAATCCCTCGCTCTCCGCACAAAAAAGGATGTCAACTGAAAAGATGACATCCTTTTTTTTATAAATGGATAGTAATTCATGGATTGCCGCTAAAGGACTATTTTACAGAAAAGAAGCGCACGGTAGACCCTAATCTTAAATCCTGTAAACTTTTTACTTTTGATTGATATTATTCCTGAAGTTTATGTTCCGCTGTTTATTTTCTTTGCCCGGATTCTGGATGTCAGTTTGGGTACAATCCGGATTATGTTTGTGTCGAAGGGCTATCGCGGCAAGGCTACTCTTCTCGGGTTTGTTGAGGTCTTAATCTGGATAATTATTGTAGCCCAGATCTTTCAAAACCTTGACAACTGGATGAACTACATAGCCTACGCCGGTGGATTCGCCACAGGTACCTTTATAGGTATGTATATCGAGGAGAAGATGAAGATGGGTATCCAGATGTTTCGCATCAT
>SKRK01000071.1 GCA_007118525.1 Balneolaceae bacterium | reverse complement strand
TCAATAATTCCCTGAAGATTCTCTTTGGTGGAAGCAGGATCAATCCCTCTCAATCCGTCATTGCCACCCAGTTCAAGTACAAAAATATCCACATGCTGCTGAAGCACCCAGTCTACCCTTCGCAGACCGCCTGCCGACGTCTCGCCGCTTAACCCGGCGTTGATTACCCTGTATGAAAGTCCCAAAGAGTCAATTTTTTGCTGGATAATTGCCGGAAAGGCATCCTCGGGATCTAATCCGTAACCGGCTGTAATGCTGTCACCAAAAAATAGCACGTTTTTATCCTGGGCTGAAATAGCTGCAACAGCCGTAAATGAGAGTAAAATCAGTGCAACCTTTAATGCTGTGGTACGTTTATATTGCTTCATCTAAATGAATTTATTTTCGGGGAATGGTTTATGATTACCATTTTGTTAAACTCATTGTTCCCTAACCAACTTACTTCTAATGAATAACAGTTCCATCTTAACGGTCCAAAATCTTACAAAATCTTTCAAGAGCGGTGAATATTTACTGACCGTACTCGATAATGTGACTTTCTCCATTCAAAGAGGCACATCCTGTGCAATCATTGGTCCTTCCGGAAGCGGCAAAACCACGCTGCTTGGTTTATGCGCAGGGCTGGATAAGCCCAGCTCCGGAAACGTACTTCTGAACGATAGCAAGATTTCAGAAATGAATGAGAAGGATCTTTCAAGAGTTCGTAACGAACAGATTGGCTTTGTATTTCAAACATTCCAGCTTATCAGTACGTTAACAGCCCTTGAAAATGTAATGGTCCCCATTGAATTACGGGGAGTTCCCTACAAAGATGTAGAGAAACTGGCTCTTGATCTGCTAAACCAGGTTGGACTAAAAGACCGGGTTCATCACTATCCAAACCAGCTTTCGGGCGGAGAGCAACAGCGGGTTGGGATTGCGAGGGCATTTATCCATCAGCCCAAAATTTTGTTCGCCGATGAACCCACGGGTAACCTAGACGGTGAAACAGGCTTGCAAATTGAACAGCTTCTGTTTGATCTGAACCGTGACAAGGGAACCACCCTGATTATTGTAACACACGACAGAGAGCTGGCACAAAAGTGCGATCGTATCATAGAGTTAAAAAGCGGGGAAGTGATTTATGATTCTGATCCGATAATACAGGAAACAGCGAACCAAGAAGCCAAATTCGCCTGATGAACTTTATAAGAGAATTTTTAAATCCATTCAGCTGGCGATTGGCCTTCAGGGATGCACGCCCGCAATGGAGAAGTCTTTTTCTGTACACCTCGGCCGTTATTGCAGGTGTGGCAGCGCTGGTGGCCATCATCTCTTTCAGAAATGATGTTCTGCTCACGGTTGAGGATCAATCGAGGGAACTGTTGGGTGCAGATCTGGAAATACGCTCAACACAACCCTTCCCGGAGCCAATAACGGCCTTTATCGACTCAATAGGCGGCAGTGTCGCAGAAGCCGTCGAATTTAACTCCATGGTGATATTTGGAGATGCAGGGCAAAACCGGCTCTCACAGGTACGTGCAATAGACGGGCCTTTTCCTATTTATGGCACCATTAAAACCCTGCCTGAAGAAGCTTCCCACAGTTATCAGTCTGAAACATCGGCTCTGGTTGAACAATCGGCGATGAGGCAGTTCGAACTGCAGGTGGGCGACAGCATTCAGGTTGGAACTCAAAGAATTGTGATCGGCGGCGAGCTGGTAAGTGTGCCGGGTGAGGCTGCTGCATTCTCACTGGTGGGGCCAAGGGTGTATCTGCCTCTCCCCTTCCTGGAAGGGTCAGGACTGCTCGACCGGGGCAGCCGTGTTACCTATAAAGAATATTTTCAATTCGATACGGCGGTAAAAACAGCGGAAATTGTTGAGCTCCTCCGTCCACTTGCGCGTGAAAACCAGGTGCGCTACGATACTGTTGAGTCGCGAAAACAGGATTTTGACCAGATTGTAGACAACCTGAGCAAATTTCTCGGATTGATTGCCTTTATCGCCCTTTTGCTTGGCGGGCTGGGTGTGGCAAGTGCGATCTACGTTTATATAAAACGTAAAACGTCCATGGTTGCCACACTTCGCTGCCTCGGAATGCCATCAGAAAAAATACTGGCCTCTATTGCAATCCAGGTAACGGCACTGGGGTTCTTCGGTGCTGCAGTCGGTACCTTAATCGGGCTCATCATCCAGTCGTACCTTCCCATTCTTTTTACCGACTTTCTGCCCTTTGAAATTGTTCAGGCGATCTCATGGCAGGCTATTGGCCTGGGTCTGTTTACGGGGGTATTAATCAGTGTAGCCTTTTCGCTATTGCCGCTGGCCGGCATCAGCACGGTTTCGCCCATGCTAACCCTTAGGAACACAGACTTCTCGCCGGTTAAAGCTCTTTCAGGGCGTGTAAAAGCGATCACGCTATCCTTTACTCTGCTTATTCTGATACTGATCATCGGATTTCTGACAGAAAGTTTTATTGCTGCAGCCGTATTTACCTTCAGCTTAATCTTCTTTGTCGCACTGCTATGGATCACTGCCGGATTTTTAATGGCCACGGTGAAGGGACTCCGCTTAAAATCGTTTGCCTATGTGTGGCGTCAGGGTACCGCAAACCTTTTCAGGCCCAACAATCAAACATCCATGCTGATGACCACTCTTGGCATGGGTATGCTTCTAATAGGCACACTCTACTTATCGCAGGATATGCTGCTTCAGCGTATCGATATGCAGACAGGCGTTGATACACCCGACCTTGTTTTTTACGATATCCAGACGGATCAAAATGATCCACTTAACGCAAAGGTGTCTGAAATGGGCGGTCGGGTACTGCAGAATGTGCCGATCGTTTCAATGCGCCTTGAAAGCAGAAAGGGCCAAACCATTTCAGAAATCAGGCAGGATACAACCCTCGACATTCGCAGATGGGCTCTTAACCGGGAGTATCGTGTCACATACAGGGAGAGCCTGAATGAAGCAGAGACTATAATCGACGGTGAGTGGATTGGGACTGGAGATGGCATAAATTCTGTAGTTCCTATATCGATTGCCACGCAAATCGAAGAGGAGCTGAAGCTTTCTGTTGG
>SKRK01000002.1 GCA_007118525.1 Balneolaceae bacterium | reverse complement strand
GTCGGCAGCTTCTCAAGAACATGAAGGCCGAGATTAATTTTTCCGTAAGAGTTAGCAATCCACATGTTGAATAACAATTTAATTAAAGCTCCTAACCTGCATCTTAAATGCTCAATCTTTAAAACTGAGTTTAAAGTAGAGAATACTGAAAGCAAGGCTCAGAGACGCAATATTTGTAAGAATAATGGGCAGGTCTGAGATGAGGATTCCGTAAGTGAGCCACAGAACTACACCGGTGCAGAAAATGGAATACATTCCGAGTGAGAGATCTTTGGCAGATTTGGTTTTCCAGGTTTTGATGGCTTGCGGTAAAAAAGCGATGGTTGTGCAGAACCCGGCAGCAAGCCCGATAATTGTATTAAATTCCATGTGTGATTGGATGAAGGTGAAAACTGGAGTTAAATCAAGTGTAAATTGTTGAGTGATGTATAAAAGTGAGGCTGTCCAAAAAGGTACATTTGATTTATGGATGCCTTAATAATTAAAGTTTACTTCGTGTACCTTCGAGTCTTTGAGCCTTCGTGGTAATAAACAAGCCGGTTTTTGCCACGCCCCGTAGGGATCCCTATGGGAAAGACACGAGGTCACGAAGCAACACGAAGAATTTCTGCTACATCTATTTAAAATAAACTAAATAATTTAAGTTGACCTGTAGGCTAATATACTTTTTGGACAGCCTCAGAAACTATGTCTCGACATATCACCGGACAATTTACACTTGACTTGATATGACACTAGTCAAGGTTTGGAACTGGCTAAAGCTACGATTTTTCATAGTGAGGTTTCAGCTTTAACAGGTACTCGTAAGCCTCTTCATAATTGTTGGATATTTCGCCATCAAGGATGGCGTCTTTTATCCGGTCTTTTACCTGCCCAACCACCGGGCCGGGTTCCACGCCCAAAACGTCCATAATTTCATCACCGCTAATTGGATTTTTCCAGTTGCGAATACGGTCTTTCTCCTCAACCTCTGTGATTCGTTTCTCCACGCGATCGAAGTTGTTCCGGTACTTTTTAACCTTCCACTCATTCTTGCTGGTAATATCTGCACGGCAAAGAATCATCAGGTCCTCCAGATCATCACCTGCCTCGTAGATTAAGCGCCGGATGGCGCTGTCGCTCACTTCGTCCGAAACCAGGGCAATAGGCCTCAGGTGCAGGCGTACCAGTTTCTGTACGTACTTCATGCGCTCGTCCAGCGGCAGTCCCAGGCGTTTAAAGATACGGGGAGTCCATTTGGCGCCCAGGGCATCGTGTCCGTGGAAGGTCCAGCCTACTCCCTTGGCAAATTTTTTGGTGGGTGGCTTGGCGATGTCGTGCATAATGGCCGCCCAGCGAAGCCAGAGGTTGTCACTCATTTTTGCGGTATTATCGAGCACCTCGAGTGTATGCCAGAAGTTATCTTTATGACGCTGGCCATTTTTTTCGTCCACTCCCAAAAGATTAACCATTTCGGGAAAAAACTGTTTAAGCAGCCCTGCATCGAGCAGAAGGGCAAAACCGATAGATGGTTTGCTACTCATGACAATTTTGTTCAGTTCATCAATAATTCTCTCTTTGGAGATAATGGAGAGACGGTGAGCCATTTTCTTTATGGCAGCCAGGGTTCTGCCCTCCAGCTTAAACTGAAGTTGTGTGGCAAAGCGAACGGCACGCATCATGCGAAGCGGATCGTCTTCAAAGGTTTTTTCCGGTTCGATGGGTGTGCGTATAAGCTTGTTTTGAAGATCCTGAATACCGTTGAACGGATCATGAAGAACGCCGAACATACCGGGATTCAGGCTCCAGGAGAGCGCATTGATGGTTAAATCGCGCCTCAGCTGGTCGTCCTCAATGGTTCCGTCTTCCACAATCGGTTTGCGGGAGTCTCTTCGATAGCTCTCTTTTCGGGCTCCAACAAATTCGAGATCAAGATTTTTGTATTTTACCTGGGCAGTGCCAAACTGCTTAAAAACTGAAATCTGCTTGGTTTTCAGGGTGTCAGCGACCTTCTGTGCAAGATCGATTCCCGAACCAAGCGTTACAAAGTCGATGTCGGTAATGTCCTGTTCAATGTTTCGGCGCAGATAATAATCACGAACATAACCGCCCACCACAAATACTTCCTGGTTGATGGATTCGGCGGCTTCACCGATCTGTTGAAATAACTTTTTGTGTTTTTTGGGGATGTCGAGCAAAACTGTCTTTTATTTTAATTAGCTTTCTAAAATAAAAACAATAGAGGTAGCAATCAGCTTAAAGATTGAAATTCATAAAACGAACAGAATCCGGATAAAATGTTCTCTGTAAATCGTGTAAAGAAAGCACTTTTGATCAGTTTTTCGGTCTCGTTTCTTTCACTCTGCATGAAAATTGCAGCATTTATTATTACAGACTCAACCGTTGCTATGTCGGATGCAGCCGAGTCGGTGGTGCATGTTCTTGCGGTTGCATTTGTACTCTATGGATTTTATGTGAGCCTGAAACCGGCCGATGAAGATCATCTTTACGGCCACGAGCGAATTGAGTTTCTCTCTGTTGGAGTTGAAGGAGCCGTTATTATTCTGGCAGGCCTCACCATTATCTTTTTTGCGTTCCAGAATTTAATAACAGGCTTTGAGCTTCAGAATCTCGGAGCAGGGATTTTCCTGGTAGCTATTGCATCGGTTATCAACCTGTTCCTGGGGCTTTACGTACAGCGGGTGGGTAACGAAGAGCGAAGCATGATTGCGGTCAGTAATGGAAAACATATTTTAACCGATGTGTGGACCAGCGGCGGTGTAATTACAACTCTCATATTGATTCATCTTACCGGTTGGATTTACCTCGATACGATTGTGAGCGTAATGATTGCTCTTTATATCTCCTATGAAGGATTTAAACTGATTAAATACTCTATCAATGGAATCATGGATGCGCGGGATCCTGAAGTTCATGAATCTCTGCTGCGCGTTCTGAAAGATGAGCTTCCCGAAACGGTAAAGGATTGGCACCACCTGCGACACCGGACCTCGGGGCGAACCACCTGGATTGAACTGCATCTGGTGTTTGAAAGTGATGTGAGCCTGAAGATTGCCCACGAAGACGC
>SKRK01000127.1 GCA_007118525.1 Balneolaceae bacterium | reverse complement strand
ACGGGGACAGGTGAAAACCTTCAAGCGATACCGGTGTTTTTCCGGGATCCTTGAAGCGTTTGGTTGTTTGCTCTTCAGCATTAAAATAAATCTGAGCGTTGGTTTTGCGAAGCAGTGCTTCACGGGGCACGGGGCGCGGGGAGCGGTTCAACGTTCAACATTCAACATTCAACATTCAACATTCAACATATGTAACGTTTGTTAAATTTAACCCTCTCCATCACTCTCCACCCATTTAACCGCATGAAAGACAAGTTCAGTAGAATTTTTCAGATCGAGTTTTTCCTTGATTCTGGACCTGTAGGTTTCAATTGTTTTAACGGCCAAATGAAGCTGTTCGGCAATTTCCTTACTGCTCTTCCCGCGCCCGATCAGTTCAAATACTTCCAGTTCACGATCGCTCAACAATTCAACAGGAGATTCCAGGCCGGTAGACTTGCCCGTCATTGCACTGAGCAGCAGCTTCTCACTGATCTCTTCACTCACATATATTCCACCATTCAGAACTTTCCGAACTGCCTTCAGCAATACATCACTGCTTTCAAATTTCATTACATAACCTTTTGCACCTGCCCGCAATGCTCTTTCAGCGTATAGTGACTCTTCATGGCGGGAGACAACAAGAACCTTCAGGTCGGGATACTGAAAGTGCAGGTTTTTTACAAGTTCAATTCCGTTCATTCCGGGCAGTGAAATATCCACAATAATCAGATCAGGCTTAACTTTTTCGACTCTATCTATCGCGTCTTCCGCCCTCTCCAGTTGTGCCGAAATCTCAAAACCGGGTTCCGTTTCCAATGTGCTGGCAAGTCCTTTTCTCATCATGGGGTGGTCATCAACAATGATAATTTTTTTAATCAATGAATTACTCATTCTATACCCTTGTTTAAATTTAATTCCTTTCCTTTAAGATGAAACTCGAAAATTATTTAAAGCCTTGATGGTTATTTGGTACAATACATCGGATCCTGGTCACTGACTCGTCAATCCGGTGAATCTCCAGGATCCCATCCATTATTGCGGCCCTGTGCTTCATGATCTGAATACCTACACCGTCACCCATTTCTGAATCCTTGCAAAACCCAACCCCGTCATCATCAACAGTAATTGAAATATGATGATCATTTCGTGATAACCTAACCACGACTCTATCCGCTTTGCCATGTTTTACTGCATTATTAATTGCTTCCTGAATAATTCGATAGAGATGCAGAGCCATGGAGTGGTCATCGATCTCAACGGTTTCAGTAACCATTAACTCACAATTTACCCCCGTTAACTTCGTGGTCTTTTTACATAAATTATCCAGGGCAACCTGCAAACCGCTCTTTTCAAAGTCTACCTGTACCATGTCTCTTGCAATTGATCGGACCATTTCATCAGCCTCATGTATCATCTCTGCAATTTCCTGAACATCATCGGCACAGGGCAGTGCATTGGCATTTAACTTTCTGGCCAAATTCTCCGAAAGCATTCTTATTCCGGTTAACATCTGGCCAAGCCCGTCATGAAGATTCCGGCCAATTCGCTGCCTCTCATCATTTCCAATCTCAATAAGCTTACGTTCCAGAGCCCGGCGCGTACTCAAATCGCGAACAACACCAGCGAAAATCCTGTCTCCCTCCAATCGGATTTCACTTATAACAACCTCGATTGGAAAAACCGCATCATCTTTTCTCAGTCCGTATATCTCCCTATCTATTCCAATAATCTTTTTACTTCCTGCCGGAAGAGTACTCTCCATGAAATCGTCCCGGCTTTCATTGAATGGAAAAGGCATCAGGCGCTTCAAATTTTTACCTACAAGCTCATTTTTTTCATATCCAAACATCTCTGATACAGCACGGTTCACCGACAGAATTCCCCCTTTCTCATCAGATGTAAAAATCGCATCGGAGATATCCTCTAAAATAACTTCATATACTGCCTGATTTTTATCCAGACGATTTTCAGTGTTTTTAAGTTTATCTATGTCGCTCAGTGTAATCACACAGTAATCAGGATTGCTATTTTCACTTTTTACAAGTTTAGCCCTTACCTCGAGCCATACCAAAGAGCCATCTTTGCGAATGCCGTGCCATCTTCCAATTACAGACTCAGAAAGCGAACATTTTCTCAGGATTTTTTTGAATGGAATTTTACTATCCTTTTCAAGCAAGACGTTGATTGGCCGATTCAACATCTCCTGCTCCGTATAACCGAACATCTCCTGATCGGCCTTGTTCCAGAACAAAATGCGCCCTCTTGTGTCGGTCACAATCACTCCATGAAGAATATTCTCCAGAATATTTTCGGCTTGATTTGTGAATTGAAACGTCATTCTCAGGCCCTCCTCATTTAGAAATAATATACATAAGCCCTGCTTGCAAAAACAATGTATTCTAAATTAAGGGCACAATAAATAGGTTGATACCTCCCTTTCCCATAAGGGAAATCCCCATGTGTTAAAAATAGCACTCCTTACATTTACACCATTAAGGAATAAGTAAACTTCACTTAACTGTAAATAATTGAATAAGTTTTTTAAACCCTGTGAAATAGTTCAATAGTACAGAGTTATAATAATATGTAAGCTAAAATAATTTTAAAGCCAAATAGAGCGATGTCCTCTAAAGAAATTAAACACATCCTTTTTCCAACCGATTTTTCTGTTTGTTCTGCCAAAGCACTGGACGTGGCAATGGAAATTGCCGACAAAACCGGGGCAACTATCTCAATTCTTTATATAATTGAGCCTGTTTTTGAATACGCTGCTGAAGCTGAAGATATCCATCAGTTCATGGATAAAACAGCAAAAGAGAATTTTAAAAAGATGAAAACCGATAGGGAAAAAAGCCGGTTCAAGAACCTGAAGGTTTCCACATCTATCAGGGATGGAAATGTGATTACATCTATTTTGAGGGAAGCAAAAGAGAGAGGAGCAGATTTTATTGTAATGGGCAGTATTGGTGCCACTGGATTTAAAAAGGTGCTTTTTGGAAGCACCGCGATGGAAGTGATGCGCCAATCTCCCGTTCCTGTACTCGTGGTTCCGGATTCTGACAAAAAACCTGATTTTAAACATTTTCTCTT
>SKRK01000250.1 GCA_007118525.1 Balneolaceae bacterium | reverse complement strand
GCCAACTGTGAACTTGTCCACTGCCAACTACTCAAAGTCGACGCCGACAGAATCCCGAAAAAGTACGGAAATGCTCATGTCAGGTCTACGATTCCACAGTTCTACGATTCTACGATTCCACAGTTCCACCCCGATCGCTCACCTGAAAAACACCATCTGTTTCATCTGGCGAAAATCCCTGGTAACCAGTTCATAAAAATAGACCCCGCTGGCCAGGCCGGCCAAACTCACCGAAACGTCATGATCTCCCCTGTCGAACCATCCGGAGTACAAGGTTCTGATGTGATCACCATTTACACTATATAGCTCCACACGAATATCCCTGGCCTGCTCAAGCTCAAATGGAATGGTCGTTTCGCCGCTGAATGGATTGGGATAATTTTGGAACAGCCGAAACGGACCGGCAATCACATCTTCATCATCAGGATCTTCAAATTCACCGGTTCCGCCCTCTGTTGAATTTCGAATATCGGGAAGCAGCGTGTAGAGATTTACTCCGGGACAAGCCGTGGCACTCACGTCCCTGTGCCCCAGAATAGTGGGCAAAATCCGCGTGCCGGATGGATTAACCGGAATTGGAGACTCAGCCTGAGGATCGATATTCTTTTGTGTGAAGCGCCATGAGATCAATTTTATCAGTGCATCCAGCGCAACAGAAGCCGGGTTACCCACCTGTGGATTGGCTCCCGGCTCAAACTGGCCCAGCAGCGCAATACCAACGCTGCTGCTGTTAACCTGGCCTGCATGAGCACCGCGAACGTCTGTGGTTTCGAGCCATGGATTATAGCGCCCCTGGTAGATATTCCCGGTATGATCGATCAGGAAATTGTAACCGGTATCAAGCCATCCGTTGTCGTTTACATGCCAATCCCAAATCTGGCGTACCACCTGGGCCGGATCGGGGGGTGAATTGGAGGTTACCGTGTGGTGAACCGCTGCATGAGTAATATTGATTTGTTGAGGAGTATATCCAGGCTCCATCTCCCCGGGCGGCAGATTTCCCCACCACCCTTCCCTGCTGATGATCTCCGGCATTTCAGGTTCGTCCGGTTCAAGATTAAATTCTTTTTTCTTATAAGGTGCAGCTTCAGACCGGGCATCAGCTGCCGTAATTCTTAAAAAAGAGATTGCGGTGCCGGCAGGCGAAGAGATTCTCACTTCAAACTCTTCATGTGCATTTCCATCAGGTGTTACATAGAGCATTGCCCAATAGAGCCCAGAAGGTGAATCCTCAGGATTGAGATATCCATTTGTAAAGACCCGCTCAGGCCACTCCTCGCCCTGCATTCTCGATCGGATTTCAAGCTGGAAATGGTGAGCATGCGGAGCCTCTCCATCAACATCCCACCCGATAGCCAAACCGGTAAACGGTAAAGGCGGTCTCTCCGAAAAAGAAAAAATCGCAACATCATCATCTGCAATTATCTTTGCAGGATCAGGAAACTGTTCCGCTTGCCAGGTAAACAGGGTTCCCGGCAGGCGCTTCTCCTGATTCAATGGAGCTTCGGATGAAATTGAATCAATTTTAAGAACAGCCTGGGCAGCAATGCTCATCGGATATCCGGAGAAGAAAATAATAAACAGTAATAATAGAACAGGTTGAAAGAATTTCATGTATTCCGGACTGCTGCAAAGAGGATTCTTTTTTAATTCAAATGAAAAGGTAACCGTATTAAGCAGATATATCCCTTAAAGTTTCAATGAATACACCGATTTAAACCAAAGCTAAATATCGTGGAACATCACTGTTTCTCAAAAAGGGTTTTTCAGTTATTTTGAAGATTCTTTTTCCAATGTAAAATCTGATCAGACAGAATCATGCCAATAAAAATCAATCCCGGAAAAAGAGAGAGCCGCCGCAGGCGCATTTATCCTGTTTCTGCTCGCCGGCTATGCCTTTTACGAGGCAATGATCTGCAATAAAACAGAACCCTGATATGTAAATGGTTTTTTACGAAAACTTCCCTGTTGAATAACTACATTAAATACCATCATAATTTTTCCAAAACATAACTTGAAAGTAAATCCTATGAAAAGAAACGTACTAATATTTATGGTTCTGTTTCTGTTTAGCTCGGCTACTGCCGTTGCACAGAATCAGGACCGGATTGTTGATGAAATTGTAATTGAAGCAACCGAAAACTCCCAGCTTGAAGAGCTGGGCCACTATCTGATGGATGTAATCGGGCCGAGGCTCGTGGGTACACCTCAGATGCAGCATGCCCACGACTGGGCCGTGGAGTTGTTTGAAAGCTGGGGTATCTCAGCCCGGAATGAACAGTTTGGTGAATGGCGCGGCTGGGAGAGAGGCATCACTCATGTGGATATGATTTCACCCCGCGTGGTCACGCTTGAGGCCATGCAGCTTGCCTGGAGCCCTGCAACACCGGATGGTGGCGTTGAGGCCGGGCTGGTCATCATTCCCGAAGTATCGAATGCTGAAGAGTTTGAAGCCTGGCTGCCCAAAGCTGAAGGTAAATTTGTAATGATCTCCATGCATCAGCCAACCGGCCGTCCCGACTATAATTGGGAGGAGTTCGCCACCGAAGAGTCTTTCGAGAAGATGAAAGAGATGCGTGATGACCAAACCCGGGCCTGGAGGCAGCGTGTTGCCAATGCAGGCCACAATAACCGAACACTTGTACAAGCCCTGGAAAATGCCGGTGCTGCGGGTATCGTCATGTCGAACTGGAGCCAGGGTTTCGGAACCAACAAGGTGTTTGGAGCCCAAACCGAAACCATCCCTACGATTGACATCCTGCTTGAAGATTACGGAATGTTATACCGCCTGGTAGAGAGCGGCCACGATCCGGTAATCCGTGTCCGGGCCGAATCCAGCGATCATGGAGTTGTGCCCACGTTTAATACCATCGCCGAAATTACCGGGACCGAAAAACCGGACGAGTATGTGATACTCTCTGCCCACTACGATTCGTGGGATGCGGGCACAGGAGCTACCGATAACGGCACCGGATCAATCACCATGATGGAAGTGGCCCGGATTCTGAAAAAGATAAATCCCAATCCAAAAAGAACCATTCTTGTGGGTCTGTGGGGAAGTGAAGAGCAGGGAT
>SKRK01000340.1 GCA_007118525.1 Balneolaceae bacterium | reverse complement strand
TGTGGTGAAGGGGATGCCCATCTGAGTGTTGGCAAGACTTGAATATGTATTATTTGGCTACTAATTCACTACTTCTCATCCCTCCATTGCCCTCCGCCGGCCGAGTGCTGGATGCTTTCGGGAAAAATTAACTCATAGCTCGAACTCACTTTGTTTACATGATTACACCCCTCACTTTAAATGATCCATCTTACCCGGCTAATGACTTTAAGGATGTTGTAAAAACGATTTATCAAGACTTACACCTGTTAATTAGCTTATCAGGGCAAAACACGGTTGAGTCAACACACCAACTCAGGAAAAAATTAAAGCTCTTCAGATCTTTTCTGAAACTGCTTCAACCCTGCAGTGGTGACCACAAAGCGTATAAACAGGCAAACAGAACAGTACGCGATTGGGGCAGGAAATTCTCTGACCTGAGAGATGCTCATGTCAGAAACCTGATGCTTGAAGAGATGGCTCAGGATTCTTTTTTCAGGAGCTTTTTGGAGACGATAAACGAGCTGCATCAGGTTAATCAAAAGGTTGTCGATTCTATCGAAAATAACCTCTTGAAGGATGAGCTCGCTTTTGTAAAGCTGGATCAATCCATAAAGGCCGATAAAAGCATTGCTGCTTACCTGAGCAGCGCATGTATAGATAAAACATGCCTGTTAGCCGGGATTGCTGAGAGCTTTGAAAAAGCTTACAATGCATACCATTTCAGTAACCTACACCCTTCAGCAGAAACGCTTCATGATTGGAGAAAACGTGTAAAAGACCAACAGTACCAGTTTAGGTTTATGCTGAATCACTTGCCCTCCGGCTGCATCGCAATTCATAATGAGATCGATCAGCTGAGTGACCTATTAGGCAGAGATCAGGATTTAATCAATTTCATCAAATGGATTCACAAAACTCCGGGGCTGTCTGCAGTTGGAGATTGTAGCGGTTTGACAAGTTTATTGAAAAGCAGAAGGAACAGACTCAAGAATTCGCTAGAACACCTTGGAAAAACACTTTATCTTGAAGACCCGGTACAATTTAAAGAAAAACTGTTCAAGGAATCCGGCTTATGAGTGATGAAGATGCCCATAGAATTCCGATTGACGGAGTTTTAGACCTTCACTATTTCTCTCCTAAAGATCTCTCTACCCTCATAGATGAGTACATCGATGCCTGCCTTGAAAAAAAGATCTACCGGGTCAGATTTATTCACGGCAAGGGAATCGGCAATATTCGCCGCGGGGTACACGCTCTGCTCGACAGAAATCCACATGTAACCGGATATCAGCTTGCCGACGAATCGGGTGGCGGCTGGGGAGCTACCATTGCCAATCTTTCGCCTAAGCCAAAGTCATAAAAAAAGAGGCCTGAAGGCCTCTTTTTTTATTTATCGATTTATGCGGTTAACACCTCTGCCCCTTAGTTAAGGAACTGATCGAACGTAAACGACACATAGTAGATCGCTCCAAGATTTGGCCCGCCATAGTTCAGGAAGTGCCGGTTGTTAAACAGGTTTGACCCACCCACTTTCACAACTGAACGAAGGTCTGGAATCCTGTAGCTAACCTGTGCATCAAAAGTTGATACTGCTGGCACCGTTCCGTTCGCAAAAGATGATGTCCAGTTGAACTCTTCCTGCCATCTCCAGGTAAGGTTAAATCCAAGTACATTCGTTAACCTGCGATTTCCGAATGAGACATTTACTTTGTGCTCGGGGGTGTTAAAATCGAAGATGAAATCATCCTGTTCATCAGTGATGAGCTGATTCCAGTTGTAATTTGCGGAGATCAGGAAGTTTCTTGGTAAACTGTAGTCGAACCCGAATACAGCACCCTGCGACTTCACGGTTTCATCCAGGTTTGTGTAGAGCTGGAAGGTGTTGGATGCATCACCGGAGAGCAAGGAACCTGCTACGGCCTGGTCATTTGCCGGATCACCCGTAAATGGACCCGCTGCACGTCTTACCCTAAATTGAGCGATGAAATCGTCATAAATATTGTAATAATATGCAGCATCAATAAGCAAACGGCCACCCAATATGCCTTTGTACCCAACCTCAAAACTTTGAATCTGCTCGGGTTTCACGGCTGTAAACTCTGTATATGGAACCAGCTCTTGTGCAGCAGCAGGGTTTCCTGCCAGAACCTGATTCGTGAAACGCTCAACAGATTCCATAGTGAACGCATTGGTTGTTACGTTGTATGGAGCTACGATCTCCGGCAAACCACCCAGAAGGCGCGCTGTGAGCACATTCAGGTCAATATACTGGCCTTGAGTCGTCGGGTTTCTGAAACCGGTCTGGTAGGAAGCCCGCAAATTCTGGCTGTCGGTTAAACGGATCACAGATGAGAGGCGCGGGTTAAACTGCCCGTCGAAATTCTCATTTTTATCATAGCGGATTGAACCTGTTAATCTCAGCCTGTCATCCAGGAGAGATCTCGAGGCCTGGAGAAATCCACCAAACTCATTGATATTCACACCGCCGTCGCCATCTGCAAAAATGGTTCCGTTTGACCGGAGCTGGTACTGACGAAAACTTAATCCGGCCTGAAGGTCTACAAAGTCGATCTCATTTTTGAAGTTATAAATCCCTTCGGTATGCAAAAAACGAGACTTATCGTTAAACCTGGCGCCATCGGGTACAACACCCTCAAGTGCCGCATTTTTCGCATCCTCAAAAGCCTGGGTTCCGGGTTCAAACCGATTGGCATCTACCCCCGTAATCCCTACTTGTGCATTTCCGTTTCTTGACCAGTTATGCAGATTATTCAGTAATTCAGTACTAGATAAAAGTGCCTGTACATTGTTTGCATCATATTGAGGTGTACCAAAAGTATTTACATATGCACCAACTAACCCTTGAACAAAGTTTGCACCATATCCTGCGAACCAGTCTTGAGTATTCATGTAGGCATCATTTACAGCAAAACCGACAAAATCAGCAATATAGGAATCACCGGAGTCTTCAAATGTTCCGTAGGCGCGCACCATGAAGTTATCTCCATCGAGCTGCAGTTTATGCTGGGCAATGCTGAAGTCTTTCAGGCTGTACCGCTGGGCACCGCTGTAGATAGAGGTGCCATATCCATAGTTCAGTG
>SKRK01000267.1 GCA_007118525.1 Balneolaceae bacterium | reverse complement strand
GCCGCAACCGGCTTTTTAATTGCATGGGCTCTGGCCGATCCGTTTCCATTGCCGATCAGTTCCATATTTATCTCGGTGATTATAGTGAGTATAGCAGGCCCCATTGGAGATATAACTGAAAGCCGGCTCAAACGCATTGCAGGCGTTAAAGACTCATCCTCACTGCTTCCGGGTCACGGTGGATTTTTTGATCGGTTTGACTCACTGATTCTTGCAGCTCCATTTATTTTCTTCTACTTCTATATGGCTATTTAACATGATTATCTCGAAACGTTATTTGATATGTTAAGGAGTTATTTCGAATACAAATTGGTTCTATAACTATGGAAACAAAACAGGTTTTAATAACAGGCGGTACAGGATTCATTGGGCAGTATCTCGCCGAAGAGCTCATGAAACAGGGGCACTACATAACGATTATCACGCGTTCGCCCGACAGGTACAAAGCACAGTCGGCAAAGAACCAAAGATTTATTTCATGGGATGATCTCTCCGACCATATGGGGAAGATGGATGTTGTGATCAACCTTGTCGGTGAGAATCTTTTTGGTCAGCGCTGGACAGACAGTGTTAAAAAGAAAATCTACGACAGCCGGATTTTATCAACGCGGAAACTTGTAGATGCCATGAGAGCCTCGGTCAATAAACCGGAGGTGTTAATTTCGGCATCGGGTGTAAATTACTATAAGGAGAAGGGCGATCAGGTGATCACCGAATCGAGCGAGCCGGGAGACGATTTTCTGGCAAAAGTCTGCATTGATTGGGAAAAAGAGGCAGAACTCGCTGCAGAACTGGGTGTAAGAGTGGTTATTTCCCGATTTGGAGTCGTACTTGAGAAGGACGGTGGAGTAATTGAAAAGATGAAACTTCCATTCTCACTTTTTGCAGGCGGGCCTGTCGGTTCGGGCGAACAGTACATGGCATGGATACATATGAAGGATCTGTGCAGGTCTATACTTTTTGCCATTGAAACTAAGGATCTGGATGGCGTTTACAACGCTGCCGCACCGGAACCGGTTACGATGAATGAATTTGCGAAAGCCCTTGGCAGGGTTATGAGCAGGCCATCGTTTTTCAGGGTGCCGGAATTTGCACTGAACCTGATCCTGGGCGAAGCTGCAGCGCCGGTTATCAGCAGCCTGAGAGTGCAGCCAAAAGTGCTTCAGCTGACAGGCTTTGAATTTGAGTTTGAAGATATTGAAATGGCAATTGCAGATATCATCTGATTCCTTCCCAATTAATCACTCACAGAATCCCGCCGTGTACGGATAATCGTCCAGCTCCTCAATCCCTCCCGGGTTTGTGCAATGATCTCATTGTTTCCGCTTCCGGTCAGGTCGCTAATCACAACATGCTTCATGCCGCTTGTAGGCAGGTCGTAGAGTCTTTCCCCGCTTATAATGTCCCATGCGTAGAGCCGCCCAAAATCGGCAAGCGCAACAATATCGTTTCTCTGGTTGCGGTCGAGATCAATCACGATTGGTGAAAAACTGTTAGAACCGGGTTGCCCCATGGATTTGGTTAGCCTCAATATACCGTCGCTGTTGTGCATGAAAATTGAGCCATTACCGGATTGAGATATGATCATCTCTTCGCGGTAAAAACCTTGTTCATCATCTCTCATTAAAATGGAGTGAGAAGAGGGGGTGGCATTCAGGCTGCTGTTTGATACCTGAAGTGACTGTACATAGATGGAATCACTTGCATGGCTTGAGGCAAGGGTATCGGAGAACAGGGGTTCTAATCCTACACTGTAGATGTTTCCATCCAGGCCTGCGCCAATAAGATGCTCTTTGTGTTTAGCCGGAGAGCCTGCCATCTGTGATGGAAGAAATACAGGATAGCCCTCACGTCTGCTGCCGTTCAGCTCCCACGAGTGGAGGGTGTTCTCAGCAAAGGCGAAAACAGAGAGCTGCCCGCTAATTTCGGTGATTAGCGGCTTGGAAGAAACGACTGCATTAATACTCTGTGGCCAGCCATTCAATGCCTGCCCTCTGGAATTGAGTATGTGTAACTGGCGATCGGAAGTAGCCACAATAATTTCAGCCACACCATTTCTGGTGATATCCAAAATGGTTAATGGTGTGGTAATGGACTCATTAAGGTTTATCGGGAAATTTGGAAGAAGTGCTCCGGTGTTGTTCCAGGCATAGATCCGATTACCGGCTGCCTGCATAATTACGTTTTGATTGTTCCCATACCAGTCGTAAACCACCGGTGAACCGATGGGCCTGTCACCGCCGGTAGAAACCTGGAGCACTGTAGTTCCATCTGTTGCTAAAGCGTAAACGCTGCCATTTTCGGTTGAGAATACAACTTCGTCCCGTGCGCTTCCACTAATATCGGCCAGCACAACGGGGCCCGTAATATCAGCTCCTCCGAGCGGGAAGATCCAGTTCTCTCTGAATGGCTGGTCGACAGTTTCTCGCTCGAATGATGAGACGTTTACTTTAAGTTCGGAACTGTCGGGCTGGCGCTGTGTGCTCAACACAAGCTGATCGAGCCCTGAAACAAGCGTACTGAAATAGTTTTGAGGATAAAGCCATGGCTGTATATAGGTTCCAAACCTTGAGGCATTCATATAGAGAATTGAGCTCAGTGAGGATGGCAGCGAGCTCTTAACCTGCATATATTCGTCATCATAGTACATCACCCGCCTTCTGTCGGCATCGGTGCCAACACTTTCAGCATGCCCCTTTCTGAGCGACATTGCCGCCACTTCTCTATAGATGGTTATAAAAAAATCGGTCATTGGGTTCACTTCAGATCCAAAAAGCTTACCCAGCCATTTGCTGTTTACTGCATAGGTATTTCCATCGCGAATAACCAGATTCTCAGCAGCCAATTTGTTCAGTTGAAGCCTGATTTCGGCAGCATTATCAATTTTTCGAAGAAACAGGAACTCACTCGTGCTTTCAGGTCCTGATTCTGCAAAGGTTGCAAATGCAATTTCATCGTCAAGATGTTGAGCAATATTTTGCCAGATATCGGGATTCGACTCAATAAATTTGTCTGTTTCACCCTCTGCCGACAAATCATTGGGAGGTACCATTCTTGGGGCAAGTTTCAAGATAGCGAAACCTGCCGT
>SKRK01000189.1 GCA_007118525.1 Balneolaceae bacterium | reverse complement strand
TAAACTGTAATACTGCACCATTATTTTTGTAAGGATTTGAATCATTCGGGTTCTTACAAATATGGGAAGAGTACAATCATATCAGATACCTTTTGCCTCTTTTCCGGCTGTACGGATCATGATCTGTGTGATGGCAGGAATTGTTTACGCCAGGCTCTTTGATACCAGCAATCTGCAGATGGCCGTTACAGCCCTTCTGGTCGTCCTTGTTTGGATCTTTTCTGAATTTATTATAAATCGAAAGGTTCCGGTTGCTTCGGCCCGCTTGGCAATACTGAGCTATCTGTGTTTCATAGCATTCGCCTCAGCATTCCTGATTCAGATAAAGGAGTATACCCATGCCGGATATATTGAAAGGAGTGCTCCGTTACTGAATTATGCCTGGGAAAACATCACCATAGAGGGGCAGGTAAGTCAGGCCGGAATTAGCAGCAGTGGAAGGGCTGTTTACCTTGTAGAGGTAGTAAATACCCGCCTGCCGGAGGGTAAAGAGTGGAGTTTTACGTATCGAATTCGCATTTACGACAATAGTCAACTCAGGCTTTTTCAGGGTGAAATCATACGTGCTGAAATACGATTATACGAGTTTCCTGAAAGGCGGAATCCTCATGAATTTGATTATGGAGGATGGCTGTTGAATCAGGGTATTGTCTCTCACGGGGAGATTGTGAACCTGATTTCATCTCAAAGCGAGAGATCCATCAGCTGGAGGCCATTTCGCTCGGCCGTTCAAAAAAATGTTGACGCTATCTTTTCCGGCAAACAGTCACCGCTTGCTAAAGCATTAATTCTGGGTTATAAAGAGGAGTTAACGAACGAGTCAAGAACTCAATTTTCAAGGTCAGGCCTGTCGCATGTTATGGCAGTATCGGGGCTGCATGTGGGCTTTATTGTGGCACCTTTTTGGATCATTATTCCATTTTTATGGGGAAACCGATGGGGTAAATGGCTGGGGCTTCTCCTGCTCACTCTGCTTCTGACAGGGTATGCCGGCTTAACGGGATTCAGCGCGTCTGTGAGCAGGGCGTCGCTGATGGCCTGGCTTATTACATATGGTAAATTGTTTCATAAAACCAGAAACTCAATAAACCTTACGGCCACAGCCGCTGTTATTCTATTGCTAATTAATCCTCATCAGCTGTTTGATGTTGGCTTTCAGCTTTCATTCGCGGCCGTGTTCGTGATTCTTTTGGTGATGCCCGAGGCACAAAGGGTAATTCCATTCAAATACAGGTACGGTATCTTTGGCGGATTGTTAACCATCATGTTGGTCTCGGTTGTGGTTCAAATCGGCCTGTTTCCTATTCTGATACACTATTTCGGTGAATTTTCCATTATAGGACCGGTTTCAAATGCTCTTGTGGTGCCAGTTCTTACGTTTACCGTCCCAATTGGACTACTGTTTTCAATTCTGAGTCCAATCAGCCCAACAATTTTCCAATATGGAGTTTTACCCGTTCAATATTCGGTTGAATGGATCAACAGGGTAGCTTCAACTTTTGGCGGTATGAATTACTCTTTCATTACAGTAGAAAACAATATGATCTCACTATTCCTGATTTGGTTGATGGCTGCTTTTGTAATAGCGTCCATTCGAATAACGTCCATTCGATGGAAAATGCTGGCAGTCCTTCTTTTCGCTCTGAACCTGTATATGGTTGAGGGTATTATAAAAACTCCGCCCTACAAAACAATGAATATTACGTTTCTGGATGTAGGCCAGGGAGATGCAGCGCATATTATTACTCCAAACGGCAAGCATATTTTGATAGATGCCGGACGTTGGTCGCCATTTGCAAATAGCGGGGATCGCGTTCTTGTGCCCTATTTTGAAAACCTGGGAATTGACCGGCTTGATGCGGTAATCTTATCCCATCCTCATGCCGACCATATCGGTGGAATGCCAGCTCTAATTGAGGCTTTTGATATAGCAGCAATATATCAAAGTGATTTTACGTATGACTCTGCGCTCTATCTAAGTTACATGAATCTTGCCCGGGAAAGAGAAATCCCGGTTCATACACCGAAATCAGGCGATTTGATCGATATAGACCCATCTATTCGGATATTTGTACTTGGACCTGAAAATAATCGCGCCAGACCATCTAACCCAAATAACAGGTCGGTTGCAATCAAGGTTGTCTATGGAGAACAATCCATACTTTTTACAGGCGATGCAGAAACAGAGCAGGAAAGAGTGCTGGTGAACCGTTATGGGGATTTTTTGAAGGCCGACCTTTATAAAAGCGGGCATCACGGAAGCAATACCAGCTCTACTGAGCCATTTATGAGATATGTGGCTCCTGATGTGACCGTTGTCTCGCTGGCATTTTACAATCCTTTCAGGCACCCCGGAAGGGATGCGGTTTTAAGATTGCAGGAGTTTAGTGAAAAACAAAAGTATACGAGCCTGGAGGGAGCCGTTCGTTTTGAGACAAACGGAATTAAGTTTAGAAGAGTGAATTGGCGTTAAACTATCATTCCGAATTTAAAAATGAAAGGGGTCAAAAATCATCCTCAAAATCACTAAATGAGTCTTCAATATTCTTATTGATTTGTTCTGTATTCAGAAGATCATTGGGATCCAAAATTTCACCATCTTTTCCCTTAAACCATTTCTCAAAATCTATGGTTATCGCGATAACCGACGTTTGGCCGCTCGTTATCTCAAGATGCGGACTAAAGTCTACATCAATTTGAAAATCTTCATCAGACTGAAAGGTGAAGTTTATACCATTAAAAACGCCATTAACCACAAGTGAGTAGCGATTTGATCCATCCCTGAAATCGGGATCATCTATTGTCAAACTATTACGGGGTTTTTTGATATCAAGCTCCATCTCATCATAAAATCCGGCAGGAATCTGTACGTGAGTAATGTGGAATGGTGTACCGTCCACAGGCACATTCAGAATAAAGTCTTTGGTTTTGAAATCCCTGGTTTGTCGTGCTCCGCCCAGCTCCATCTCTTTGATAAAGAATTTTACCTCACCTACTGCTAACGTTGCTGCTGCATCCTCCTCAAAGACAGCCGTCACTGATTTGTTCTTGTCAATGGTAATGGTTGCCGGGTTTGTGCTGCCCGACAGGTCGCC
>SKRK01000026.1 GCA_007118525.1 Balneolaceae bacterium | reverse complement strand
TGCAGCCAGGGTATCCATGGAGTTCCGTTTTTTATGTAGAGTACACCAATGCCTTTTGGCCCGTAAATCTTGTGTGCACTGATACTGAGCGAGTCAAGGCCGATCTCTTTTACGTTTACAGGGATTTTGCCAACGCTTTGAACAGAGTCGGAGTGATATGGTACGTTCATCTCTCTGCAAACAGCAGCGATCTCCTTAACCGGATTAATGGCCCCAATCTCGTTGTTCACATGCATCAGGCTAACGATGGCGGTTTTATCGCTGATCGCTTCCCGTACCTGTTCGGGATGGATCACTCCGTTGCTGTCCGGTTGAAGGTATGTTATCACTGCACCGTCTCTTTTGAGAGCCTCAGCCGGATGGATCACGGCATGATGCTCTATGGGTGAGGTAATAATCTCGGTTTTTCCGGCTTTGCTCAGTGCGCAGAACACCCCTTTAAGTATGGCATTATTGCTTTCTGTGCCACCGCTTGTAAAAATAATTTCTGAAGGTTCCGCACCTATCAGTTTGGCTATCAGTTCGCGTGAATCTTCAATAGCCACTTTACAGTCACGGCCAAACTGATGCGCGGAGTTGGCATTGCCATATAGCTTTGTAAAGAATGGCAGCATGGCATCCAGAACCTCCTTGTCAACGGGGGTGGTAGCAGCATGGTCGAAATAGACTGAATCCATAAAGTAATCGTTGTGTGTATTTATTGAACAATGCATTAAAATATCCAAAATGGGGTAGAAAAGCAGTTGTCATTTCATAGAAGTTCTTGTTTTGAGATTTTATCAATCCAAATGGCCAAATCCCTCCATAAATCAAAGTATTGAAGTTCAACTTTTTGTACTTTTATACCCACTTGTTTTTTACCAACATTTTACCAAAAAATATGTCTCAATCTGCAATAAAGGAACCCGAAGTAACCCTCGAACTGATACTCGAACACGGACTCAGCGAAGAAGAGTATGAAATGGTGAAGAACTACCTTGGACGTGTCCCCACGTTTACAGAACTGGGCGTCTATTCGGTGATGTGGAGTGAACACTGCTCGTATAAAAACTCAATTCTTGAGATCAAAAAACTGCCGCGAGAAGGCAAACAGCTTCTGGTAGAGGCCGGAGAAGAGAATGCCGGCCTGGTGGATATTGGCGATGGCCTTGCCTGTGCATTTAAGGTAGAGAGTCACAATCACCCCTCTGCAGTTGAGCCGTACCAGGGAGCTGCAACCGGTGTGGGAGGAATCCACAGAGATATTTTTACGATGGGAGCCCGCCCGCTGGCCTCATTGAACTCACTTCGATTCGGGTCGATGGATAATCCCCGTGTACGATATCTTCTGGACGGTGTGGTGAGGGGGATCTCCGATTACGGAAACTCATTCGGAATACCGATGATTGGCGGCGAGATCTATTTTGACGAGGCCTATGAGGGTAACCCACTCGTAAATGCCATGAGTATTGGACTTGTTAAGGTTGGTGAAACAGCTTCCGCAATTGCGGAGGGCATCGGGAATCCGGTTCTGATTGTGGGAGCGAGTACAGGGCGTGATGGTATTCACGGAGCAACGTTTGCCTCAGAAGAGATCAGTGAAGAGAGTGAAGCCAAAAGGCCAAGCGTACAGGTTGGAGATCCGTTTACAGAAAAATTACTGCTTGAGGCAAGCCTCGAGGCGCTGAAGACAGGTGTTGTAGTAGGCATGCAGGATATGGGTGCTGCCGGAATTGCATGCTCCACATCAGAGATGACCGCCAAAGGGGGCCAGGGGATGAGAGTTGATCTGGATAAGGTTCCGGCCCGCGAAGAGGGGATGACCGCCTATGAGCTCCTGCTGAGCGAAAGCCAGGAGAGAATGTTGATTGTTGCCAAAAAAGGCCATGAGCAGAAAATTATCGATGTATATGACAAATGGGACCTTCATGCCGTTGTGATTGGTGAAGTGGTGGAAGGCGATAAAGTTACCTATTGGAAAGATGGCGAGGTTAAAGCCGAAATGCCGGCCGATTCGCTGGTACTGGGAGGCGGGGCACCACAATATGTGCGTGAATCAAAACGCCCCGCATATCTTGATGAGGTTCAATCTTTTGAGATACGTTCAATCGAGCATCCATCTGATCACCATGAGATTTTGAAAAAGCTTCTCAGTTCTCCCAATATATCGTCAAAGCGCTGGGTTTTTGAGCAATACGACACCATGGTCAGAACCAATACGGTGAATGGACCCGGGGCATCCGACTCAGGGGTAATCCGGATAAAAGGAACCAATAAAGGGCTTGCCGCGAAAACGGATTGCAACGGCAGGTATGTCTACCTGAACCCGCGTAAAGGCGGGCAGATCGCGGTGGCTGAATCGGCCCGGAATGTGGTGTGCAGTGGCGCGAGACCTGTTGCCATAACGAACTGCCTAAACTTTGGAAATCCATACAAGCCGGAAGTCTATTATACTTTTAAGGAAGCCCTGGGCGGAATGGGAGACGCCTGTCGCGCTCTCAATACCCCGGTAACCGGTGGCAACGTGAGTTTTTACAATGAAAATCCAAAAGCCGCAATTTTCCCCACACCGGTCATAGGAATGCTGGGAATTGTGGAAGATGTTGAAAAACATCTCATGACGCCGGTTTTTAAAAATGAAGGGGATGTGATTTTCTATCTTGGCGCACCGAGAAGCGGGCTTGGCGGAACTGAATACCTGAGTACAATACATGGACTTACTACCGGAGACGCTCCTGATATCGACCTGAAACTGGAGGTGAAGCTGCAAAATCTGGTGTTAAGCCTGATTCAAAGCCAGGCTGTGAATGCAGCTCACGATCTTTCGGATGGCGGCCTTGCAGCGGCAATCTCTGAAATGGCAATCTACTCAGGAAAAGGAGCCGGTATCTCCGTTAAATCACTTGGCGAGGATCTTCATGAAGTGCTCTACAGTGAAGCGCAGTCGGGCATACTGGTTACCGTTGGGCAGGAAAAACTGCAGGAGTTTGAGAAGGCTGTATCCGGTTCGGGCGTGAATGCCGTGAAACTGGGACTGGTGAACGGTACAGAGCTGGTGATCGATTCGGATGTGAAAATCCCCGTTGAGCAGCTCCGCGAGGTCTACGAATCGGCCAT
>SKRK01000111.1 GCA_007118525.1 Balneolaceae bacterium | reverse complement strand
GATTTGGCTCTTCGGTATTGACGAGAGAAGCGCTCCTGAAAGCATACCTGCCGCAAAAGTACTACTAATAAAGATTCTATTTCTTACGCTCTTATCCATACTTCCTCCTGAATTATTTTGCAATAGAAACGCGTAAAAAAACATTACGTTTCATACACAAAATAAAAATGAATATTTTCATAATAAAGAACTTCTACCCTATTATTTCACAATGATTTTACTCGATACTGACAGAATACAAAGAACAGCAAAAAGGATGGCTCATCAGATAGCTGAAGAAGCCCACGGCTCACGAATCTATATGATTGGGGTTAACGAAAGAGGACTCAGTCTTGCTCAGTTGCTCAAATCATCGATAGATAAAATTGATGATAGAAATACACCACTTGAAAAAATCTCCTCATTTGACGATGAACCATTTAATGCCTTTGCCTCACCTGAGAATGATTCCGTTCTGGTGATTGTAGATGATGTAATCTTTAGGGGCGGCACAATGTTTAAGGTATTGAACAAGATCAAGGAACTAAATGAATTTCAAAAAATTTATACAGCTGTACTCGTCGATCGCGGTCATCGGAAATATCCCGTACAGGCGTCAATTGTTGGATTGAATTTCCCCACTAAATTGAATGAACAGGTTGAAATGAAACTCATCCATGGAAAACCGGACCAGGTCGTACTGTTAAAGAACTAAAATTAAATAGTAACTAACTACCAAGGGTCATGAAAAAAGTACTCGCTCTAACATCTTTCACTCTAATCTCTTTGTGCTTAACCTTCTCCTCCATGGCACAAAATGCACCCTCTGTACCCGACACCTTAGCTGGCTGGTCTCAAAGCTGGGAAGTAGGGCTTACCGGATCACAGGCTTCTTATTCAAATTGGTCGCAGGGTGGTGTAAATAATATTGCGGCAACAGGCAGCTCAGATTTCATCGCCAAATATCGCCAAAATCGTTTCTCCTACTCATTCCAACTGGTAACCCGGTTCGGTCAGACGCGTATTCAGGATGAAGGGGTTAGAAAAACAGATGACCGCCTGGCCGTTCGAAACAGGTTTCTCTACGATCTCGCTGAGGATGACAGCGATTTCAAGTTGTTTTCCAATATTAACTTCAGAACACAATTTGCCGAAGGGTTTAACTATGGGGCCGGAGAGGATGGCGAGAATATACTGATCTCGGATTTTATGGCACCGGGTTATTTCACACAAAATATCGGCCTGGCATATATTCCAACCGACAACTTCTCTTTTGAAGCCGGAATTGGTTTACAGCAAACGATTGTAAGGGACGAGGCACTGTCTACCACATACGGACTTCCGGAAGGGGATACATTTCGAAATGAAGCGGGTCTGACTCTCGCAGCAGCCTACAGCATGAGGCTTGGCACCAACCTGAGCTGGAGCACCTCACTGGAGTCGTTCACCAGTCTGAATAAATCCGTGAGCAGCACAGATGTCTATTTTCTGAATCAAATTACCGGCCGTATTAACAGGTATATGAATGCATCACTGCGCTTCGACCTTGTTTATGATGATGACTTCTCAAAAGAAGTGCAGGTGGCTCAAATTCTATCCGTTGGTGTATCATTTATTCTTATTTAAATTAAACATTGAACCGATTTACTCCATACCTGCCGATTCTTGAAAAAGCGCTGCACAAACTTGACGTATGGCGCTCTTCATTTGGTGATATTGAGACAGGTTTTTCAACTGACCTGAACCAACTTGAAGAGATCATATTAACACTTGAAAAGAGGCTTGAAGGCAACTACCCTTTTCACCACCCTCAATATGCGGGGCAAATGCTGAAACCACCGCATCCCATTGCCTGGCTGGCTTATTTGATTACGGCTACCGTCAACCCGAATAACCATGCCCTTGATGGCGGACCACCCACATCTGAAATGGAGAAAGAGGTGATTTCGGATCTGGCCGAAATGGTTGGGTACGGCAACAATGCTCTCGGCCATCTCACTTCAGCCGGAACCATTGCCAATCTTGAAGCCCTTTTTGTAGCCCGAGAATTACATCCCGGGAAAGCCATTGCGGCTACTGCAAATGCGCACTACACGCATCGGAGAATGTGCCGGGTTTTAAATACACCCTTTCTGGAGATTCCGGTAAATGAACGGGGTGAACCCGACCTCGAGTTTATCAATCATCATCATTCGGAGATCGGAACCATCGTAGTTACCATGGGAACAACCGGACTTGGATATACCGAGCCTCTGAAGAAGATTTCAGAACTGACAGGCATCAATGGTGTTCGTATTCACGCAGATGCTGCCTACGGCGGATTTTTCAGACTGATTACTGATGAACTGCCTAAAAGCAGCGACTGGAAATCTCTACATCTAGCCGATAGTATCGTGATCGACCCTCATAAGCACGGACTTCAACCTTACGGCTGCGGAAGCGTACTTTACAAGGATCCATCGGTTGGTAAATTTTTCAAACATGACTCTCCCTACACCTACTTTACGTCCGAAGAGCTGCACCTGGGCGAAATAAGCCTGGAGTGTTCGCGGGCCGGGGCTTCGGCCGCGGCGTTTTGGGCAACCCTGCAGCTTCTGCCCCTTAACAGGAATGGCCTGGGCAGCATTCTGCTCAAAGCCAGAAATGCAGCTGTTAGATTTGCCGAAAAAGTAGATAAAAGTCCACGATTTGAGCTTTACAATAAACCCGACCTGGATATTGTTGCTTACTTCAAGGAGCCGCATATGAGAACGCTATCAGAGTTGAACCGGCTCAGCAAATCTGTTTTTGAAGAGGGTATGAAATCAAAAGAGAACGGTTATCATCTCTCCCTGTTTAAAGTACCCTCTGCCCATTTTTTAAAACAGTTTCCTCATTACAGCGGTGAGGAAGAGAGCGTGACCATACTGCGCAGTGTATTCATGAAAGAGGAGCACGAAGCCTTCATTGATGAGCTGGCAGAAAGGCTGGGATTATAATTAATCATAGCTGCCCAAAAAATCTGCCGGTAACAGATTTAATAATACATCCATTGGCTCACTGAACACCCCTCGAGGCTGTCCAAAAAGGTTATTCGCCTTGTACACCGCTTAAATAATTTAGGATCTGAGTTTCGACTCACCCTATTT
>SKRK01000182.1 GCA_007118525.1 Balneolaceae bacterium | reverse complement strand
TGGGTTGGTAAAATGTTTGGTGAGCTGAACCGGATTGAACAAAACGGAACCGTTGAGCGGTATAAAACACCCCAGGGCTGGGCAGCTACATCAGCATTCATTGAACTGCGCGATGGTTCCATGCTTGTTGGCAATCAGCACTGCACGGCACAAAACAGAACTGATTCCGGCGGGTGTAGCTCGTTTACGTTTATAGAAGCGCTACGGGGGAAGAATATCAGGGCCTTTCATGAAGATCGAGATCAAACTCTCTGGGTTGGCACCATAAGCGGGCTGATTCGCTTAAAAATGGATGAATCCGGAGAGTTATCTCTCGATGAAGAGATCCCAACATGGCCGGTAAGATTCTTTCTTGAAACAGATGACGGTGAACTCTGGTATGCAACCAATGGGGGCGGAGTGGCCAGGTATAATCGTGAAAATACCCGCACTTATGACACTTCAAACGGACTGTCGAGCAACAATATACGGGCGCTTTATCAGGATGATGATGGGTTTATCTGGGTGGTTTCGGAAGACAGGGGCTTGAACAGGATTGATCTGGATTCGGAAAATATTGTTGTAATCCGGAAATCTGACGGGCTTTATGAAGACGGTTTGCACATCATGCTGCCCGACAACTTTGATCGTATGTGGTTCAGCACCAATCGGGGTGTTTTCTGGGTGAGTTTTCCGCACCTGCAGGATTTTGCAGAGGGCCGCAGAAACCGTGTTTATTCTACAGCCTACACGGAGCGCGATGGCATGCTGAATCGTGAAGCCAATGGGGGATTTCAGAATTCCGGAATGAAAACAGCAGACGGCCGTCTTTGGTTCACCACTCAAAAAGGAGTGCTGGTTATTGATCCAGAAGTCATAAAGGTAACCCAGCCACTGCCCCGGGTGGTGATTGAATATGCAAATTCATCCGGCACATCCCTATTTGATGACAAGGGCAATATCACCATCAATCCTGATCAGCGAAGCTTTTCCATTACCTTTAACTGCCCGGTATTCATGGCACCGGAACGAGTCCGGTTCCAATACAAGCTGGAAGGCTTTGACAGAGGCTGGATCGATGCCATAGGTCGACGGGAAGCCATTTACACCAATATTCCTGCCGGAGAGTACCAATTCAGAGTCAAGGCATATATCGACAGTGAACTGGCTGATTCAAATGAGACTCTTATGGCAGTGATTGTTTCTCCGCGATTTGTTGAGACAGTCTGGTTTCAGGTTATAATCATTATGCTGTTTGCGCTATTGCTGGGTGGAGGTTACCAGTTTCGGGTACAACAGTTACTAAAAAGGGAAGAGGAGCTTGCATCCCTGGTATCAGAACGGACTGAGGCATTGCGTTCTGAAAAAAAGGTCACCGAAATACAGGCAGAACAGCTTAAAACTGTTTCCCTTGAAAAAGACCGTCTTTTTGCTAATATCAGCCACGAGTTCAGAACGCCCTTAACACTTACCATCGGGCCATTAAAAGACCTGCAGGAAGGCCGCTACGGAACTCTCTCGCCCGCTGCATATCATCAGGTTGAACTGAGTCTTCGAAACGCGCAGAGACTGTTACGGCTGGTTGGCCAGCTTATGGATCTGGCCCGGCTTGAGGCCAGAAAATTTAAACTGAATCTTCAAACCGGCAACCTGAGCAGCTATCTGCAAACCGTTGCTGAACCCTTCAAGTCGGCTGCCGAACAAAAGCAGATCCATTTTAACATTTACATTCCCGGAGAACCTCTTTTTGCTGATTTTGATCCCGGTCACTTTGATAAAGTAGTGGCTAATCTGCTCTCTAATGCATTCAAGTTTACAGATCAGGGAGGTTCTGTAACCATGCATCTCGGCAGTAGTGAAGGTAATGCTGTAATTACCATTCAGGATACCGGCTGCGGAATATCTGAGGATCATCTTCCCCATCTGTTCAACCGTTTCTATCAGATTCAAAAATCAGAAATGCAGCCCGGCACCGGAATCGGTTTATCCCTCGCCAAAGAGTTGACCGAACTGCATGGTGGTTCTATTGAGGTTAAAAGCAGAGCCGAAGAAGGAAGTATTTTTATCATTCGAATTGCATTAATAGAACAGTCCCGGTTCTCAGATTCTGCACCGGAGGAAGCTATACTGCAGTCTGATTCCGGATTGGAGCTGCAAAATCAATCCTCTTTACACGAGAGTGATCCGATTTTAATAGATGAAGACCGGGAGTTTCAGAAAACGATACTAATTGTTGATGACCATGCCGAAATCCGTCTCTTTTTACGCAAGCACCTGGAAGACCAGTACAGTATAGTTGAAGCTGCCACCGGAAACGAGGCCATGAAGCTGGTAATTTCCGAACTGCCCGATCTCATAATCTCTGATGTAATGATGCCGGATGGAGACGGATTTGAACTGCTTAAACAGATTCGTGAAAATCCGGAAACCAGCTATATACCCGTTATCCTGCTTACCGCTCGAGCTGAAGCTGAGGATAAATTGTCGGGGCTGGGCTTTGGAGCCAACGACTATATCACTAAACCATTTAATGTGAAAGAGATGATGGTACGCATTAAAAATCTTTTTGACCTTCAGAAGCGCCTGAAAGATCATCTCCTCAACGCCTCTCTTGAATCCAACGATAAAATCCATCACGATCAGGTTGAAACAAAATCAATTAACGAGGTTTACCTGGACTCTGTTAAGAGTGAAATTCAAATCAATCTGGCTGATGAAAATTTCTCGGTTGAGGAGTTAGCACTAAAGCTGAATCAGAGCCGTTCAAACCTTCATCGCCGTCTCACCAAACTTACCGGAGAGACTCCAAGCGCCATGATACGCCGTATGCGCCTCGAGCTGGGAGCCCAGCTTCTAAAGCAAAAAGCCGGTACCGTCAGTGAAGTGGCTTACTCAACAGGTTTTAAAAGCATTGCCCACTTCTCCAGGTTATTCCGCGCACACTTTAAGCAGACACCCACCGAATATATCGATTCAGAATCGTGATATCTTCTGCCCTCCAGGATTTCACAAGTGGTCTGCTCCTGGTTGTCGAAATCAACTGTGTTTTGACATCAATTCCATTCCACCAGGTACAAATGGTCGGTAACCCGGATAATATGAGACCGTACTTTTCATGATTAAAACCTAAAAATTAAGCAAG
>SKRK01000137.1 GCA_007118525.1 Balneolaceae bacterium | reverse complement strand
TTCATTTTTAATCTCCTTCTGCGTAGCAGTTCATTTGGTTCCGGAATGGCTTGTCTCTGATTTAGGCCTGTTTTAAAGCCGCCGGTTTTCGGTAATTATTTCAATATCCACGATGTAATAAAACTCTTCATCAATCAGATCAACGCTGCCGCCTATCACCCTAAAACAATCACCGGCTGTAAAGGGGAGTTTTTCGGCCGGTACCAGGCTCTCTTTGGAAAGGATTTTGACTGCACCGCCTTCATTTTCCCACTGCTGCTGCAGCCGGTAGTATGCGATTGTACCATCGGGTACATCCAGCTTTATTTTGAGCTGTTTGATCTCTGTATCCATATTGGCCTCACTATATATGCTCTATACACAATAATATAAGTAGTCTGCACACCCCGGAAATGAGTCAGAATCTTATTCGCCGATAAAGAAAACACTACGTTTCATGTAGTGCTATGGCTGATAAATCATCGCAGTTAAAGAATCAGTGATCGAATTATTTGGCAGCGATAAGCTTATAGTAAAAAACACTACAGCATGTGAGGTTTATAGATTACGAGTGTTGTGGTAGTCACTTACAAGCAGTCTCTTAATAATTTAACACCTTGATTGAGAGGCTGTTTTACGTAAAAATAGGCATCAAAATCAATTGCCATGAATGAACAAGTCAATCTTGAAAAGTATTGTAATGAAACCAAATCCTGGCTGAATGATATAGCCAATTTAATGCGCGTTCCCGACCGGACAGACTGGGCAATGAATGTCATGAAAGCTGTGCTTCATACCATTCGTGACCGAACAACCCTGCAGGAGGTGTTTCACCTTTCTGCACAGCTGCCGGTTCTTGTGCGCGGAATTTATCTGGAAGGGTACAAACCCACAGGTAAACCCATTAAAATGAATGCTGAGGAGTTTATGCAGCAGATAAAAGAGAGATTGGCACCCTCTATTGATATACCTGTAACAGAAGCATTTCGCGCGGTGATTACAGTTTTATACGAAAGAACTTCTCCCGGCGAGATGGATGATATCAAAGGATTGATGCCTAAAGACATTCAAAAACTTTGGAATAGTCTGATACCTGCTTCAGAAGAAGAACTGTAACTCAGGACAATAAACCTGAGGTTAACACTAGCCCTTAGCAGTGCTTCATTCAAATAATGGAGAGCATTGTTTTTCAATGAGACAGAGTTATTTATTGCGTCAAGAACCGACAACACAAACGGAGATAACAATGAAAATTAACAAAACTGAAGCTATAGCCGGTGGAGCAATCACTGCCATTGCAGGAGCGGCTCTAGCCGGTTATCTATATAATAAAACCTCACACCGAAGCTATAAGAGAAATTATAATCCGGCAACTGTAGAAGAAATTGAGGGGCGAGTCGAGGATATGTTCTACTCGGGCAGGGAAAATGGAGAGGACCGCGGAGTTGAATTGATCCTGGACACGGGAGATGACCTGATTTTGGTGCATTTGGGGCCTGCATGGTATATCGATCACCAGAAACAGAAAATTAAACGCGGTGATAAGATTAAGGTACGGGGCTCCAGGGTAAATCATAATCACGAACCTGCTTTAATTGCAGAGATGATTATACATGGTGATATGGCTGTCAGGCTACGGGATACAGATGGCCATCCGCTGTGGAGCGCATGGAGCAAGCTTTAACTCTGGAGTATTTTAAGAGCAACAAACAAAAGAGGGAGATCATGTTTAAGAACAGGAGACACGCCGGTTTGCAACTTGGACTGGAGCTGGAAAAACAGAGAAGTGCTAATCCCATCGTACTGGCCATACCAAGAGGAGGTGTGGAAGTTGGTTGTGAGATTGCCCGGCACCTTGATTGCAATTTTTCGGTAGTGATAGCCAGAAAATTGGGTTACCTGCGGTGGCCGGAATCGTCTTTTGGTGCCCTGGCTGAAGATGGAAGCCTCTATTTAAATCCCAGGGCCAAAGGGAGATTGTCGAAGTCTGAAATAGAGAGAGTGATGAAAAAAGAGAACTCTGAAATAGCCCGGCGTGTGAAGGCGTACAGGAACGGAGAGCCTCTTGCACCTTTGAAGGACCGGGTTGTTATTGTTGTGGACGATGGAGTTGCAACAGGATCGACCATCTTTGCAGCGATAGAGCTCTGTAAGAAACAGCGCCCTGAAAGAATTATCGTGGCTGCACCTGCATGCGGCAATGAAATGTATCGCACCTTAAAATCAAAGGTGGGTGATGCAGTGATTCTGGAGATCCCCCATTCGTTTTATGGGGTTTCCCAGGTTTATGAAAACCCGGAGGTGTTAAGCGATTCGGAAATAAAGAAGATTTTAAAAAAATGGGAAACTAAACGCACTCTTGAAGAGAGTCAGTATCACAGGGCGTAACTTTGAGAAAACAGATATTTGAAACCATGCCATGCTGACGAATCCCGACAGCTGCCGGGGATTTTTCAAGTAGGGTCTATTTTAGCCTTACCTATTCATTTGTTGTTTATAAAATCACAATACTTACGGCATACTCCATGTTGCAGGCACCCAAATTAAAACGCTCTTTTTTTTGTACTCCGAGCATTCAGGGAACCTACGTTAAATAGAAATAGGCAAATCCACTACAAAGAATTCAGCGCTGACCTTTCATAGATACTGTCACGGGAAGGCTAAGTTGTTTAAAGGCTGCAGATAAATGATATGGTTTTCAGTGTATGTGAGAAAACCTGCAGGACATGTAAAGTGAAACATATCCGCCCAATCAATTCAGAATAGTCGATATAGGGGGGCTCAATGAAACCAACTCAAACAATTACGGTTGATGCAAATGAGGCGGTTACCCGCGTTGCTCATGCTGTAAATGAAGTTATTGCAATCTATCCGATTACACCCGCATCACCGATGGGGGAGTGTGCCTTTGAGCGGGCCAACTATCTGAAGATTTTGCAGAGTTATAAGCCGTGAGGAAGGATCAATTAAACTGTTACAGAGATATTTATTGCGAAAAAGAATCTCCACTCCTTCGCAAGAGCCCGGAGGTTGTCTAAAAAGTGAATGCTTATCAAGCCAAGCTTAAATAATTTAGACATTAAATCCCTCTCTATTAAATAGAGAGGGAAATAGGGTGAGTCGAAACTCAGATCCTAAATTATTTA
>SKRK01000366.1 GCA_007118525.1 Balneolaceae bacterium | reverse complement strand
CCATTGTGAGCAGGGAACTCGGTATCCCGGCCGTAGTGGGTACGGGCAATGCCACCAAACTGCTGAAGGAAGGTGACGAAGTTACCATTTCAAGTGCAGAGGGTGATGATGGCAAAGTGTATAAAGGGCTGCTAAAATTTGAAATCAATGAGATAGATCTCGGTATTCTACCGGAACCCAAAACAAATGTGATGTTGAATCTTGCAACTCCTGAGTCTGCCTTCAAATGGTGGAGAATGCCGGTGAAAGGTGTGGGACTTGCCAGGATGGAGTTTATTATCAGCAATCATATTCGCATTCATCCGATGGCGCTCGTACATCCGGAAAAAGTGGAAAATGAGGATGACGTCAGAAAAATCAGAAAACTCACAACAGGTTTCGATGACCTTAAGGACTATTTCATCGATCGCCTTGCGAGTGGCATTTCCAAGATTGCGGCTTCTCAATATCCCGATCCGGTTATTGTAAGAACCAGTGACTTTAAAACGAATGAATATGCCGGATTGATTGGCGGCAGCTTTTTTGAGCCACACGAAGAGAACCCCATGCTTGGATGGCGGGGCGCATCCCGTTATTACCATGAAGATTATCGCGAAGGTTTTGAACTGGAGTGCAGGGCTTTAAAAAAGGTGCGTGAACAGATCGGGCTCGACAACGTGATTGTGATGATCCCGTTTTGCCGAACCCTGACTGAAGCTGAAAAAGTGCTGGAAGTTATGGCAGTGTATGGCCTGGAACGGGGAGTAAACGGACTTCAGATCTATATGATGTGCGAAATCCCATCAAACTACATTCTGGCTGAAGAGTTTGCAAAACACTTTGATGGTTTCTCAATTGGTTCAAACGATCTTACTCAGCTTATACTGGGAGTTGACAGGGATTCGGGTCCAATGGCACACCTTTTCGATGAAAATGATCCGGCTGTGAAAACAGCAATCCGTGAAGTGATAGCAAGAGCCCACAAAGCAGGTATTAAAGTTGGGTTCTGCGGACAGGCTCCAAGCGACGATTCTGAATACGCTAAGTTCCTCGTCGAGTGCGGTATCGACTCCATATCCGTGGTGCCCGACAGTGTAATCGATGTGGTTCAGAAGGTTGCGGAGGCAGAAGGTGAATTGTTGAAACACTGAGATACGGCAATTATTCAAGCCCAAGTTCCAATTAATCATGTAAATGACTCTCATTTTAATTAATATGCAGGTAAAGAGAAGTTTAAATGACAAACTAACTACAAGGCTATGAAAGATAGAATTCTCACTACCGAACCAAATAAAACCTTTTTCTTGATTCGATTTATGGTTGGCGCGTTTTTTCTGATCGGTGGTGTTCTGAAGTTCTCTTATCCGGAATTGCAAGAAACCGGATTTTTCCAAAATTTCGAGATTATTTCGGCCGGTACTATTGTAACCGTCATCTCTACCCTGGAGGTCATTTGCGGACTGATGATCATGGCCGGCCTCTTTACAAGAGTTGCGGCGATACCTCTTCTGCTCATCATCAGTTTTACCGTAGTGGTGGGGAAATTCCCAATTATTTCTGAAGAGGGTTTCTGGCTAATGGCACATATCTCACGCATCGATTTCGCGATGTTCCTGGGTTGTACCTTCCTTTTTATCAATGGATCAGGATTTTGGTCGTTAGACTGGAAGATGCAGCAAAAAAGCACGGTATAGTAAGTTGATGCTTCCGGACTCATTATCGTTGGATGAAGCTCACTATTTTGAAATATCCTCGAACATCTTATAATGGGATTCGCTCATGCCCAGATCTCTATAGGTTTTTTGGGCAATCCTATTCTCTTTCTCCACGTAGAGCCGAAAGCCGCATACTTTTTGGGATTGTCCGGATTTAGCCATTTCAGTGATAGTCTGATACATGGAACGGTACACTCCCTTCCTGCGATATTCCGGGATCACATAGACGCTTTGGATCCACCAAAAAACCCCGTTTCGCCAATCGCTCCACTCCGTTGTTACCATCAGCGAGCCGACTACAGTGCCTTTATGCTCAGCCACCATGTAAAATCCGTACTGCGGATTTTCAAAAAGGCCCATCACTCCCGGTTCAATCTTATCCCTGTCCAGTTTCTTGTTCTCGGTCTCCAATGCCATAGACGTGTTAAATTGAATAAGTGATTCAGCATCTGTTACGGTGGCTTTTCGGATCGTATATGAAGTGGGTTTTGTCATTTTGAGAGGTTGGTTTATCGGCTTGTAGGGGTTCTTCACAACTGCAAATCAGGAAAATCCCCACACTTATAAATTGGGATTCTTTTTATAATACAAAGGATAAACCAAAACAAAATGCAATGAATAAAGTTCAAAAACTAACAGCGGAAGATCTATACAAGAGATGTGATTTTGGAGAGTTTAATTTTAAAAGTACTGACGATCTGGATCACGATAACTATACGTTTCTGGGGCAGGAGAGGGCCCGTACCTCGGCAGATTTCGGGATACGGATGAAACAGAACGGATACAATATATATGCTCTCGGGCCGGAAGAAGTGGATAAAAAAGCTCTTCTCGAAAGCCTTGTCAACAGGGAAGCCGGTGAGTTAGATGTGCCTGATGACTGGGTGTATGTATGCAATTTTGAAGATGAGCAAAAACCAATAGCCCTGAACCTGAAGCCCGGTGACGCAATCCGGTTCAGAGACAAAATGAACCGCTTTGCTGAAGATCTTCCCAACGTGCTAACCAGTGTATTCGAAAGTGAAGAGTATCAGAATCGAAGACAGATTATTGAGGAGAAAGTAAAAGAGAAAGAGCAGGAGGAGTTCTCCGAAATTCAGAAAAGAGCTGAAGAGAAGGGCCTCTCCATAATCCGTACACCAATGGGGTACTCGGTTTCGCCCATTAAAGATGGTGAGGTAATGGATATGGAGGAAATCAAAAAAATGTCTGACAAGGAGAGAAAGAAGCTGGAGCAGGAGGTGCAGGAGCTGCAAAAAGAGCTGCAGAAAATTCTTCGTCAGATTCCAGAACAGCAGCGTAAAATCAGGGAAGAAAAAGATGAACTGAACAGGGAATTTACTGAATATGCTGTAAAGGGGCTCCTTGAAGAAGTAAAGCAAGATTTTGAGTATGATTCCGGTGTGAGTACATACCTGAAAAATGCAAAAAAAGACATTAT
>SKRK01000136.1 GCA_007118525.1 Balneolaceae bacterium | reverse complement strand
TCGGTAAATAGCACAAAAACATCTTTACTGGTACTTGTTCGGCCAGAAAAGCTCTGATCGGTTGAGCGTGTGGAGCCTGTAAGTATGTAGCCTCCGGTTGGCCCTTCAGCGAGTCCATACCCGAGATCTTCACCACTGCCCCCGTATGTGCGTGCCCATATCAGGTTGCCATTGGGTGCAATTTTAATCAGAAAAATGTCATTTTCGCCACGATTTAATCCCGCAAAGTCACCGTCATTTGAACGGGTATATCCGGTCATCACAAAATTCCCGCCACTGTCTTCTATTACATCCATGGCCCAGTCACTGTTGCTCCCGCCGAAATTTCTGAGCCATTGCAAGTTTCCCGAGCTGTTCAGTTTCAGGGCAAAAACATCACGGTTGCCGAGGTTCAGTCCTGAAAAATCTCCGTCATTTGAAGAGCTTGTACCGATGATTAAAAAACCACCGTCTGAAGTATGAATGATGGATTGGCCTTCGTCAATATTTGATCCGCCATATACATTAACCGAGGTGGCTTTATCCCCGTTATCAGCATTTCCGGGTTGTGTGATCGATTCAGCATCACATGAAACCATCATTAAACCGATAAGTATGAGAAGAAGTATGAATGATAAACGCATGTTCTTTTTGCCTCAGCTGATCCTGTTATTGTTTAAATGGCTGAACTCGAAATTACTGTGATTGTAGATATAGGATAAGAAATCTCTCTGATAAGTAACCATCAGGGTCAGGTATCTATTCTTATAAAATTTCCACCAGCTCAACTTCAAAAACAAGTACAACACCCGGCAGTATGGAAGAACCCTGTGGCGGATTGTTTCCATATCCTAATGAAGGCGGTAAAAAGAGCTCGTATTTAGCGCCTGGCTGCATAAGCTGTAAGCCTTCGGAAAAACCGGTTATCACGCCCGAGAGTTCGAACTGAGCGGGGTTGTCTCGCGATTGATCAAATACAAAGCCGTTTGCATATGTTCCCTTGTAATTTACTCTAACCTGGTCGGTTGCAGCGGGGGTCTCGCCATCACCTTCTTCCAAAACCCGGTATTGCAACCCGCTTTCAGTGACGGTGATATCTTCATTTTTCCGGTTTTGATCTAAAAATTCCTCCGGATCGGTCAGAAAGGAGTCCAATTCAAATTCAAAAAGAAATACCCTGCCATTACTCAGTGCAAGATTTGAGGGCAGCACTATTTCGTAGATAGCTCCAGGATGCATCAGCTGAACAGCTTCAGCCAGGCCTGAAAAACTTTCCAGCTCTGAGGGCAGCAGGACGTCTAAATCATCTCCTGTGTTAAATCTTGTATTTTCATCAACGGATGCGCCATCATATTTTACAAAAACAAAATTCCCGGGTCCAGGTGTTGCAGCATCAGTTTGTCCCTCTTCAATAACCCTGTACATCAGTCCGCTATTTGTCATCTCAACGTTATCCCGTTGTGCATACTCCTCCAGAAAAGCGATATCAGCGGAATCATCATACTGTTCCGTTTCGGGGCTGTTTATACATCCTGTAAATACCAAAAGTGACAAGGGTAGTAATAGTAAGTATTTATTCATGGTGGGCTTAATTAAACAAACATTTAAAAATTTTAGCGCATTCTATTTGTACACCTCAAAAGAGTGCTATACCTATATGGATACGTTTTCAGGTAACAGGGTTATCTTATTCTCAATTTCTGTAAGGGTATTTGGTATCTCATTTTCCAAAGAACCCAAGAGCTCCCTGTTATAAAAATCCTCTTCAGTAAGCCTGTTCCAAAAAGTTCTTTGGCGATCGATTAACGGGATAATGTCACTGATGTGATCGGGATCAAAAAAGAGGAGTTTTCTGTGAAGCTCCTCAAGCTGGTCGTTAATCTCTCCGGCAAGAGAAACAAAAAAGGGAGAAGAGTCGGGATCGTGCTCCATTAAATTATAGAGGCTGAAGGCATTTCTTCGAATATCACGGCACAGTTTTGCCAAATCACGGCTTGAGATTGAGCCGGGGGCTTCACTTCGGTAATATCTAAAGTTGCGAATCAGTTTCCGGCTGGTTGTCAGTGTAAGAGCTGAGGTTGCAGCGGCAAATCGCAATGCATTACTGGGTTCTATTTTGGCCATTCTTCGGGGTTTTCTCTCCATGCATTCAGAAGCTCAATATCACTTTTTTGAATATGGCCCTCTTTCAATGCTACATCAATCAATGTTTTATAGTCGGTTAAACAGTAAACGGGGATGCCGAGCCGTTCAAACTTCTCACTGGCTTTGGCAAATCCGTATGTAAAAATACAGATCACACCCTTTACATTTCCTCCAATAAACTGAAGCGCTTCAATAACAGATACTGCAGATCCGCCGGTAGAGATAAGATCTTCTATAACCACGGTAGACTGGCCCTTATCTACTCCACCTTCAATCTGATTGCCAAGGCCGTACGCTTTAGCCTTTGCACGAACATAAGCAAGGGGTTTATCAAGTGAATCGGCTACCCAGGCTGCGTGTGGAATTCCGGCAGTTGCGGTTCCTGTAATTACATCCACTTGCGGATACTCCTTCTGGATGAACTTTACCATATGGCTATAGATTTTTTTCCGAATGGCAGGATATCGCAATGTTAATCGGTTATCGCAGTAAATGGGCGAATTCCAACCTGAAGACCAGGTAAATGGATTTTTTGGCCGTAATACTACGGCATTAATTTCGAGAAGTTGTTTGGCAATTTCGCGGGAAAATTCTTTATCTATTATTATGTAGTTGTCTTTCGTATCAATCATATCGGTAGTGTATCATTCTCGAAAACAGGCATACAGAGCCTGTTTTTTATCGTCTGTAAACTTCTAGGTTTAAACTGTTTTTATACGCGTATTATTATCTCTTAGTGTCAGATTAAATCTATGGTCGCTTTTATCAGCTCCAGGCACGCCAGAGCATAGATGCCTGCTAAAAGATCATCTGCCAATATACCAAATTTTCCCGGGATTTTCTCCAAACGGTCAATTCCCAATGGCTTGAGGATATCAAAGGCCCTGAATAGAATAAAACCAAGCAGAAGAATCCATAATGGGTCACCGTTAATTGTGGCAAATCCGGTAAAAAGGAATACCACAGCCTGCCCTGCGGCTTCATCCATTACGAACTGGGATGCATCGTCTCCGTAATTTTTGATGAAATAGTCTGCCGTTAACAGGGAGAGCGCGCAGGTAGTAATTAAAAAAACAATTACACCATACGAAGGGAATGCAATCATCACAAAGTAGAGGGTACATAGTGCGCCAAGGCTGCCCCACGTTCCGGGAGCAAAAGGAATAAACCCCAGCCCAAAATATGAGCCAAGCACTTTACTGATAAAATTCATCGATCTTGCCCTTTCTGAAACAGATCCCTGTTTACCACCAAATATTCAATACCCGAGTAGACGGTGATTGCAACCACAGCCATCATTGCCCAAAAGAAAATGTTGAGATCAAATATATTGCGAACAGTTTCGCCAAGCCATCCATCAAACAGTATAAAGAATCCAAACAGCAGGGCTACATAGAGAAATCCCATCTGAATGGCCGTTTTTGCTTTAGCCATTATGCGGGTTTGCATGATGATTCCCTTGCGGTTTGCATAGATTCGAAGCCCGGTAATGGTTATATCGCGCAGAACGATGAGTGCAACCGCCCACCACGGAAATTGAGAAGGATCCAGAAAGGGCAGGCAAACAAAACCGGCAAAGGTGAGAAATTTATCGGCCAGTGGATCCAGGAAAATTCCGAAATCAGTTTCGATTCCGTATTTACGCGCATAATACCCGTCAAAATAGTCGGTTAATGCTGCAATAAGAAAAACCAAAAGGCTTATTCCCCTAAGCAGAATGTCTTCCTGTATGAAGAGCAATAGAAAAATAGGCGCCATAGCCATTCTAAAGCCACTAAGTATGTTGGGTAATTTCTCCACGCCACAAGGTAAAGCGTTGAAGTATTAATTGGTAGGTGAAAAAGCAGAGTTTTCGGTTTTTAAATTTGAAGGTATTTATGAGTCAGGAAAATCGTTTGATGTTCAATAAGCTTGTGGATATTGATCTGCAGGAATTGGCTGAGAACCGGAATGTATCATCTGCCGCATATTGATAATAGATGTGGAGATGAATGCGTTGATGAATTGTATCATAAGTTGAGCCGGATAAGAATCGGTTTTAAAAACCAAATACAATTTTACTGAAAAGAGGCTAACTAAATCTGCCGGTTGACGGTTTTTAATTGAATGATTTGTAATCCTTGAATAATACTCTTCAATTATCTGCAGCAATACCCTATTTTCCTTCCGTATGAAAAATGCACATATCATCTCAATTGGTAATGAATTGCTAATTGGAGACACTATTAATACAAATGCGTCCTGGATCGGTACGTTCTTAACCGAATTGGGATTCTACGTGGAACAGGTATTTACAATACCGGACAGTTATAAGCTGATTCAAAGCCGAATTAATGAATCTTTGGAAACAGCGGCTATAACTATTGTAACAGGAGGCCTGGGCCCTACGCACGACGACATCACCAAGAAAGCTGTAGCCGATCTGTTTGGGGTTGAGATGATGCAGGATGAACGTGTGCTTATGCATATTAAGTCACTGTTTGAAAAGAGAAATTTCACATTCAGTAAATCCAATGCCGATCAGGCCCTGATTCCCGTTGGGGCAAACGTTCTATTCAACAACAAAGGAACAGCACCCGGCATGTGGATGAGTAAGGGTAAAAACTATTTAGCCATGCTCCCCGGGGTGCCGTATGAAATGAAATTCCTGATGGAAAACCGGGTAAAGCCCAAAGTTGAGGAGCTTTTTCCGGGGCTGGATAGTTGGGCAACTCAATATTTTAAAACGGCCGGTGTGCCTGAAAGTACTCTGAGTGACCAGATAGGTAACCTTGATGAATTTGAGGAAAATGGAGTAGCTGTGGCATATCTGCCAAGCGCAGCCGGTGTGACTATACGGATCAGTTCCAGCGGCCGCGAAAAGAGAGCCGCTGAAGGTAAATTGGTGCAGCTCAGGCAAACACTCTATGAAAAGGCAGGCGGCCTGATTTATGGCGAAGGAAAGAACCTGACTCTGCCTGAAGTAGTGGGGGAGTTGTTGGCAGAAAGAAATTTAACAATTGCCGTTGCTGAAAGCTGTACCGGTGGCCATCTTGCCAATAGCCTGACAGATATTCCGGGCAGCAGCCGCTACCTGCATGGGGGTGTTGTTGCCTATGCTGACCAGGTTAAGAGGAGCCATCTTGGAGTTTTAGAAAATGAATTGAAAGGGTATGGTGCCGTTAGTAAATCGGTAGCGCTGCAGATGGCAAAAGCAGCTGCTGAAAATTTTGAAACAGATATTGGTGTATCCACAACCGGTATTGCGGGTCCAACAGGCGGAACGGAAGAAAAACCGGTTGGGACGGTATGGATGGGCTTCTGGATGAACGGCAATCATTTTGCATTAAAGGCTGTATTTACAAACGACCGGCTCATCAACAAAGAGAGAACGGTAATGGTGGTGCTCGAAACGATTCGGCGTCAGCTTAAAGGTATTGATGGATTTCCATATCAACTGAAACCGCAATACTCTTGATCTACCTATTAACCATATGGACGGTTTTTACCTTTTCTGTGCAGGATACCATTCCTCCGGCCGAGAGAGATACGATACCGCCGGTTCCGGCAGATACCCTGCAGATTCCGATTCCACAATTCCCTGATACCCTGCAGATGCCGATTCCGCAATTTCCTGATACTCTGCCTGACCCTACAGCACAGGACACCATTCCGGAATTAATGCCGCTCGATACAACTCAGATTGAGCAGGAGCCTGAAGAGGTTGCGCTCGATACCATTCAGGTTTGGAACTATCGCTTTGCAGAGAGCCTGAAGATTGCAGAGACCGACAGTACCCTGAGATGGGTGAATATGGTGAACCTGTTCGATCGTTTTTATCGCGAGAAAGGAGCAATTACCTATCGGTTGGGAACCATTGGCAGGATAGATGCTATGGATCTGCACGGCTATGAAACACGGCATTTCAACCTTGAACTGGAAGGATTGATTTTGAACGATCCTTTAACAGGTGCAGTGAACTGGAATCGATTGCCAATCAGAAAAATCCATGAATTCAGCGAGGCTGATTATGGATCTGCATACCGGGCTCAAACGCGGCTCATCGATTACTACCTCACTCAGCCCAGAACCTACCTGAACTACGATGAGGGTAAGTTTGATTACCGGAGCCTCGATTTTGTATTTACACAGAATATTCGTCAGCAGACTAATTTAGAGTTTTCATTTTGGGATCGCAGGGATGGCGGAGGCTATAACAGGTCGAATGTAGAGGGCCGCCAGGCGGCTGTGATGATCTACAATCAGCTTAACGACAGGTGGATGCTAAAGGGTGCCTATCTCAACAATGCAATGGATCGGGATGAACCTTTCGGGTATGTGGTCCAAAACCCGTTACTGTTTTCGTTTAACCGATTTGTCGAACAGCCAAATCGACCCAATGCGCGCTCAAACCAAACGTCCAGCGATATCTATTTTCAGACTCACTACAGACCTGATAAATACGCAGATGTCCGAACAGAATTTGGTGTTCATTTGCAGCGTTCTAAATGGTCGCTCAGCTACGCAGCGGATACGCTCGACACCCAATTTGATAAGGCAGAGTTGTATGCGCGTCAACACCTCTCGATGGGATCGGCCCATTTAACAGCTACCGGACGAGCATTTTATCTGGATGAGGCGACAGGAAGGAATATTACCGAATCGGGCTGGCTTGGAGGCCGGGCTGACCTGGATTTTACTCAATATATTACAAGCCGGAGCCAAATTAATGCCTATGCGAAAATGGAGGCATGGGACGATTCCAGAACGACAACGGAGTTATCCGGCCGATTACTGATTTCACCGGGCGCTCAAACAGAGTTTTCTCTATTTGGAGGGCTATTATCTGCTGCCCCGGATATTCAGGCCGTTTACTGGCAATCGCAGGAGTTCAGCGGAAACTCATCCCTCCAAAATGAAGAGACCCTGACCGTCGGTGCTAAAGCTCAAATCGGATTGGGAAGTTTGCTTTCAATAGGATTCCGCGGCGATTATAGAAAGACAGAAAACGCTGTTTTTGTAAATTCAGAGAATACATTTGTTAACATTGACCCCTACGAACAAGTGAGTGGAACCGGCTGGCTATCTCTCGATTCAAGAATTTTTGAGGGTGAGGTATCGGCAACGTATAAGCGTTATTTTTCAGATTCACAAAATCAGGTGAACAGATTGCTGGATACGTCAGGCGACCGAACCTGGATTAAAGGGCATCTGTACTGGAAGAATTATCTTTTTAACCGGGCAACGTTTGTTACGGCAGGTTTTTCAGGAGTTTTTTCGCCCAACCCGTTCAGGACGGCTGAGTTCCTGACTCCGCTGAACCGCTGGCAGCATGGAACCAATCTGAACCGATTTCAAACAGTGGGCACTCAGAATGGAACAAATGATTTTATAAACCCTTCATATCACAGGCTGGACTTTGATTTGTCGGCTCGGATACGATGGTTTATGCTTTTGCTGAAATGGGAAAATATACTTGACCGGGTTAACCAGCTGGGCTACTTTGAAACAACCGGTTACCCCATGCCGGAGCGAAGATTTATATTTGGTTTACGCGTATTATTCACAAATTAAACAAGGAAAACAGATGAGCCTGGGATATGTTTTAAAAGAAGGATTTGCCGGATTGAGCCGTGCAAGGCTGTCTGCATTTACATCCATTTTTTCACTTTTTGTAGCCGTTCTTTTATTGGGCGTTTTGACACGTTTTGGGTATAACGCTTACGAAGTGTCGCAGCTGTTGAGACAACAGGTAGAAGTAGAGGTGTTTCTTGAAAATATTGATGATCAAACTACCCGCGAAATTGAGTCGCGCATTCAGCAACAACAGATTGTTGCCTCTCTTTCATACATTTCACGGGATAGCGCATCGAAAATTTTCCAGCAAGATTTTGGTTTGGGAGGTGAAGCTCTTGCAGATTTGAACTTTCTTCCGGCCTCATTTCGCATCCTGGTTACTGATGATTCTGAAATTTCTCAAATCGACGCCATGGTTCAGGATATCTCATCGTATAGGGGCGTTGATGAGGTGCGCTATAATCAGGCGCTGTTACAAATGCTTGAATCACGTACAGAGGTGTTGATTTTGACCGGAAGTGCCATCGGATTATTTGTACTGTTTGTGGCCATGATTTTAGTATTTAACACGATTCGCTTAACGATCTATGCAAAACGCGACCTTATAAGGGCCATGAAATTGGTTGGCGCCACAAATTCTTTTATCAGGCGTCCCTTTCTGGTGGAGGGGGTTATCCAGGGATTTATCGCAGGCAGCCTTGCTTCTGTGGTAATATTGATGCTTTTTGACTGGATCATGCCGGCCTTAGTGCCACAGCTGGGTGTGTTGTCCTGGCCTTTTGGGCGATGGTACTTTCTGATTGGCGGGGTTATAATTTTGGCCCTGATCATGGGCTGGTGGGGAAGCCGCTGGGCCGCGAGGAAATTTATTCGTGAGACGAAGGTGTACTCGTAACCTGCGGCCCGGAACTTCGCGAACCAACCTCCGATTCTGTTTCTGCTCCGTATTTTTGCATGGATTGCTGTGGCGGTTTTTTCAAGGTTCAAGGTGCAAGGGATACGGTTACAGGTTGTTGATGCCTCAACATGGTTGACCTTTAGATAAAAACCGCATGATGTAATCTGTTTTTGGGCCGTGGATTGTGATGCGAAATCACCAACACCGAAGGTGTTGAAGGTGATTAACCCCGGGTTGCAACCCGGGGTATGGTGGCGAAGCCAAATCACCCCGAGGCTGAATTTTGATCAAGGCTCAGGTATTATCGAGGGGTAGCGGGAAAGACCAATTGATGTGCGGAATAACCCGCTAAAGCATGGATTGCATATCCGGCACGGGATTGATCCCGCGATTCATTGGCCCGGAACTTCGCGAACCAACCTCCGATTCTGCTCCGTATTTTTGCATGGATTGCTGTGGCGGTTGTAGAGGGGGATCCAAATGAGGTTTCTGCATAGATGTGTTGCGGTCAAGACAAAATGAACAGGGAAACCTTAAATGGCACATTGAACCGGCTTAAGTTTCAGAACTCAGAGATTTGATCTTGTCTCCGCTCTCTTGCCTCTTTTCACAGGATTTCACGTCGGTACACCTTCCAAACAGATGCAGAGAGTGAGCTTCAACCTTAAAATTGTGGATCTTCTCCATAAGCGTTTGAATTTCAAGAATACGCGGATCACAAAACTCGATCACTACTCCACACTCCTTACAGATCATATGGTCGTGCTGCTGGTAGGCATACGAACGCTCATAATAGTATTGGTTTTTACCAAACTGCTGCCGTTGTACAAGTCCACATTCAATGAGCAGGTCGAGAGTATTATACACTGTAGCTCTCGATACGCGGGTGCCGGCATTCTTCATGTTGAAAAAGATATCGTCGGCATCAAAATGGCCTTCCGCTCTGTAAATCTCTTCCAGAACCATAAAACGCTCCGGAGTCTGACGCTGATTTCTCTCCTTCAGGTATGTGCTGAAAATCTCCTTTACCAATTGAACGGTCTCTTCCTGTGCTGGGTGTGCCATAATTACTCAAAAATTAGAACAAATTGAATGAACGTAAAGACTTAATAACGAATTATGTAATAACAAGGTATTAACGGATTTTTGTGAAAGCTATTAAAATTGTGGTAAAATTATATCTTAGTTGCAGTCTGCCAGATAATTAAACCAAAAAAATTATGCCTGCGATAGTCGCTTTTGAAACTTTGACTGATCTTTATCAAAATCTTACGAAAAAATACGAAAATTCTGATAAAACAGCCTTTGCATTTAAACCAAATCCCGACGCTAAATATAAATCCGTCACATGGGATACGGTAAAGGAAGATGTAACGGCCCTGGCCAGCTATCTGATCGATTTTGGCATTGAAAAGGATGATAGGGTAGCCATTCTGAGTGAGAACCGCTACGAATGGGCTGTTGTAGACATGGCCATTCAGATGGTTGGCGCCATCAATGTTTCGCTCTATACAACATTGCCACCCAAACAGTGTGAGTTTATCTTACAAGATTCTGAGGCAAAACTCTTTTTTGTATCAACAGGAATTCAGCTTAAAAAGGCAATAGAGGTGTTTGGGAACTGTCGCGATCTGAAACACGTGGTTGCTTTCGATGAACCCAAAGTTCAGAAATATCTCGATGAGAAGTACGTGACTCTGTTTGATACCGTCTGCGCAAGAGGGCTTAAGGCAGAATCAAAACATGCAGAAGATCTCAAAAAACGGGCCTTGACGGTAAAGCCTGAAGATATTGCCACTCTTATCTATACTTCAGGCACAACCGGCAAGCCGAAAGGGGCCATGCTAACCCACAGAAATATTGTCAGTAATGTGAAGGCGGCCCATGAGGCAATTACGATTAGTGATCAGGACCGGTGCCTCTCTTTTCTTCCTCTTTGCCACTCATTCGAAAGAACCGGCGGTTACTATGCAATGATGGCCGGTGGGGCAGAGATCTTTTTTGCCGAGAGTGTGGATACCGTTGCCAAGAACATGCAGGAAATAAATCCCACAATTGTGGTGAGCGTGCCCAGGCTGTTTGAGAAAATCTATAGCCTTGTGATGAAAAATGTTAAGGAGGGTGGGGCGATACAGAAAGCAATTTTTGATTGGGCTCTCAGCATCGGTAAAAGACACTGGCAGGGAGAGAGAGGCCTTGTAAGCATCCAGAAAACATTTGCTGATAAATTGGTATTCGATAAGCTGAGGCTGCGTACAGGCGGGCGAATCCGGTTTTTTGTATCAGGCGGAGCTGCCCTGCCGGCAGAAATCGGAACCTTTTTCATGTCGGCCGGCCTGAATATAATCGAAGGTTATGGCCTTACCGAAACCTCGCCTGTGATGACCTGCAACCGCTATGGTGAAGAGGAGATGGGAACCGTAGGCAAAGTGATCAATGGGGTGACGGTGGGTATTCAGCGTCTCGAGGATAATAAGATCATCGCACAGTTAAGCGGTGAAGATTACCCAAGTGATCTTACCTCAGAACCCGGTGAAATACTGAACCGCGGTCCCAATACCATGAAAGGGTACTGGAAAAATGAAGAGGAAACCCGGGAGATGATTGATGAAGACGGATGGCTTCATACCGGAGATGTGGGCAGGTTTATAAACGGGCGGTTGCAGATTACGGATCGCATCAAGCATATGATTGTAAATGCCGGCGGAAAGAATATCTATCCGGGGCCGATTGAGGATCTCTTTAAAACCAGCCAATGGATCGATCAGCTGGTTGTAGTGGGAGAGAAGAAGAGCTATATGGCTGCACTGATCGTGCCCGATTTTGAAGCTATTGAAAAACACGCCAAAGAGAACCAGATTGCCTACGACAGCATCGAAGAGCTGGTTGAGAATGAATCCATTAAAAATCTATTCAAAAAAGAGATTCGCACATTTTCTAAAGATCTGGCGTCTCACGAAAAGATCAGGGATTTCAGGCTTATTCCAAAAGAATTCACCGTGGAAACAGGAGAGCTTACACCAACAATGAAGGTGAAACGCCGA
>SKRK01000305.1 GCA_007118525.1 Balneolaceae bacterium | reverse complement strand
GATTATGATGCTATTGAACAGGGTGATATTCTGCAAATTGAGAATATCCGTGAGCAGCTTAAAAGCGGTGAAAAAGTCGTGGTTACGAATATCTCGAAAGGAACAGAATTTACAACCACACACACGCTGAGCGGCCGCCAGCTTAAAGCTCTTTTGGATGGCGGTATTATCAATACGTTTAAAAAAGAGAAAGGTTAGAACCCTTGGATAAGTTAGCTCGATATCATAACAGGCTATGACCTCGAGAGACTGCCTCTATTATGATATTGGGGCAGGAACCCGTAACTTTATGATCTTGATTAATTTTTAAAATAGTACCAGATCTTGTATCGATGAGTAAAGAAAAAAATGTATTGGATTCTATTCAGGTGAATCACAATGATGCAGTTGATATGGGAGATAACCATCTCTCTTCGTCTGTTAAGACCCCGCTTAGAAGCGACGCTTTTGAGCTTTCCGATAAGGAGAAAATTGAGATCATCCAGAAGAATTTTGCTGAAATTATGCACGCCCTTGGTCTCGATCTAAATGATGAGAGCCTAAAAGGTACGCCCTACCGAGTCGCCAAAATGTATGTTGAGGAGATTTTTCATGGCCTCAATCCGAAAAACAGACCGGATGCCAAGAAGTTCGACAACAAGTATGAGTATGGCGACATGGTGGTTGTGAAAAATATCAACGTTACCTCATTTTGCGAACACCACTTTTTGCCCTTTATAGGAAAGGCGCATGTAGCCTATTTTAGCAGTGGAAGGGTTATAGGTCTTTCAAAAATTAACCGCATTGTGGATTTTTACGCTAGAAGGCCCCAGGTACAAGAGCGCCTGACACTCCAGATTGCTGACGAGCTTCAGACTGCGCTGGAAACAGAAAATGTTGCCGTATTTATTGAGAGCAAACATTTTTGTGTGTCTACACGTGGAATTCAGGATCGTGAAAGCAGTACGATAACCACAGAGTACAGGGGAGAGTTTAAAAAGAAGTTGGTTCAGCAGAGGTTTATCGATTATATGAAGACGAACACGGAGATGTAGATTGCCATATATTGTGCTTTGGGCTACTATTGTCGTATCAGGCAAAAAATCACAGAGCAGCCCGATAAGTTAATCTCGATCTTATTATTTAGTGTACGCAGATACTGCTTTTTTGAAAAGTGTGTTAGCAGGTTTTTCTTGGGGCAGGCTTCGATATTTGATTAAAGGCTGTGAAACAGCGATGCTAAAAGCTTGGTCATCTATCATTTAAATTTAAGCGTATTTTTACCTGTTGGCGTTATTAAGCAAAATACCTACTTACAGAATCACTTTTTCCAACCAGTACTAACCAATCTTAACCTTCAATGGCCACCCCGGAGAAATCCCAGCTTTATCTATACAACAGTTTTACAAGAAAGAAGGAAGAGTTCAAACCTATCAATCCTCCTTTCGTGGGTTTGTATGTGTGCGGTCCTACGGTTTATGGAGATCCGCATTTGGGGCATGCACGTTCTGCCGTAAGTTTTGATGTGATCTATCGTTATTTAAAGCACCTGGGTTATAAGGTGCGGTATGTGAGAAATATAACGGACGTTGGTCATCTTGAAAATGAGGAGTTGGAGCAGGGCGAGGATAAAATCGCCAAAAAAGCCCGGCTGGAGCAGATTGAGCCGATGGAAGTGGTCCAAACCTACACGATTAGATATCACCGGGGGATGGATGCCCTGAACTGCCTTCGGCCCAGTATCGAGCCCACCGCATCAGGACACATTATTGAACAGATTGAACTTGTTGAAAAGCTCCTGCAGAACGGTTTTGCGTATCAGGTAAACGGAAATATCTATTTTGACCTGGAGAAGTATCGTAAAAATAACAGCTATGGCGATCTCTCCGGTAAAGTACTTGAAGATTTGCAGGCCGGCAGCCGCGATACGGAGGGAATGGAGGAGAAGAAGAGTCCGCACGATTTTGCCCTCTGGAAAAGAGCTGCTCCCGAACACATCATGAGGTGGAGATCTCCCTGGGGTGAAGGATTCCCGGGATGGCACCTGGAGTGCACCACGATGAGTACGAAATATCTTGGTAATAAATTTGATATCCATGGCGGAGGGCTCGATCTGCAGTTTCCTCATCATGAAGCTGAAATTGCACAGTGCCGCGGAGCGCATGGCCACGATCCTGTAAATTACTGGCTGCATAACAACATGATTACCATCGATGGCGCCAAGATGAGTAAAAGTGCCGGCAACTTTATAAACCTGGAAGCTTTGTTTACAGGCGAACATGAGAAACTGGAAAAAGCATTTAACCCGATGGTTGCCCGGTTTTTGATGCTTCAAAGCCACTATCGAAGTAAAATTGACTTTTCCAATGAGGCACTTACAGCCGCTGAGAAAGGGTATAACCGGCTAATGAATGCGATTGGCCTTCTCAGAAAGATGGATCCTCCATCAAAGGATTCCGGTGGCGCTCTCGACAGCGAGATTTTGGAGCTGTGCGACCGGTGTCATGAAATGATGAACGACGATTTTAACACAGCCCGTACGCTGGCGGCACTGTTCGACCTGGTATCGAAAATTAATGCGCTCCATAATAATCAGATAAGCAGGGACGATATCTCAGTGTCAGCTTTTACCACCCTGTCGAAAACAATGGATGATTTTGTTTTTGATGTTCTGGGTTTAAAAGAGGACCCTACTTCAGGCGACAGCAAAACTGAAGATCTGGTTCAATTGTTGATTGAGATCAGGGCTGAGGCGCGTGAAAGGAGAGATTTCGCCACATCCGACAAAATACGCGACGATTTACTTAAAATTGGTATTCAGCTTAAAGATGATAAAAGCGGAGAGACCACTTTTGAGATTCTTTAGTAAAATCGTACCAATGTTATACTTCAGACGTTCAGATTATGGATGACAACTTTAAAAATCTGAAAATGAAATTAAATCGTATTTAGGGTGATCAACAAAGCTTTCAGCCGGATTATTATCATTATTGTGAGAGCCTACCAGCTGGTTATCTCGCCATGGCTGGGGCCATCTTGCAGGCACTCCCCAACTTGTTCTTCATACATGATAGAGGCGATAAGAGAATGGGGCGCTTTTAAGGGCGCCTGGCTTGGATTAAAACGTATTGGCAAGTGTCATCCATGGGGCACGTCGGGCTATGATCCGGTGCCCGGCAAGAGTGGGGAGACAAATTCAAATTAGGTTTATAAATTCATCAGCAGGGGTGAATGGGTGTAAACGGATTGAATAAAATCGATATAATGGATCGTGCTCAATTTATTGTATGTTTAAGGTTAACTTTTGAAATAATATTTACGAAATGGAACGGGTTATAAAAAAGTATTATCCGAATGCTGAAACGGGTCGTGAGATTACACGTTCGTGTATAAATAAACTTATTGATAAACATGGGTTTGATACTCAAAAAACAATTCTTGGGACGTCGGTTTGCAGCGATGAGATTGTTCGCACGTCAACGAATTTCAGGGATTACATAGATCATAAAAACCCTTTTTCGCTGGGTGGGCTGGGAGGCTTTCCGTTCACAGGAACCACCGGTTTTGGCGCCTTTGCCGCACATATTCCCGATAACGGGTATGCAATTATCGAATATGGCCCTCATATCGGGGTTTCAAAAACAGGTACAATTGGTAATGTACAGCGCATGGGGCAAACACTTGAAACCACCTGTTGCGGTGCATTGAAAGCTTCGGTTAACGACATCCTGAAGAACCAGGCCGGAACAAAAGACAGTGACCTGGATTATCAGCAGTGGAAACTGGAGGAGCAGCTATTACCCGCAGCAGAAGATATTGGTAATCATGAAGAGCCTCTTGTTGCGGCAACAGATGTAATGTATCAGCAAATTGATAAACGCATTAAGGAATTGCTGAAGAAGAGTGCCGGGAGCTTTAAGAACACTACCGTTGTACTAATCGGCGGTATAATTATAAACACAGATTTTGAACTGCCTGATTGGTTCGACCTCAGGGAGTTTTCAGTAGAGATATTTTAAATAAATATATAAACACAGTAGTAATGGATAAGAAACGAAACGATAACAGACCGAACGCAGAACGAGAGGAGTCTTCGGGCCAGACACAATGGCCATGGGACAAAAAGAAGTCAGCTTCATCGAAGAAGGATATTAAACCACCGAAAAGAAGCGATGAGAAGGTGGAAAAAAAGGAGCGAAGTGAGGATAAGCCAAAATTCGAGGATAAGAAGAGGCCGTCTGTAAGAACAGAGAGAGAAGAAACCTCATCCGGTGAGAAAAAGCCACGCGGCGGGCAGCGTCCCATGAAGTCAAAACAGATGCCTAAGAGTTTTGAAAATGTTGGTAAGCGTCGCAGCGACAGCAAAAGCGACAAAGATGGTAATCGTAAGACCCGTTCCTATCCCAAGGGACGCAAGTCATCCTCATCACCGGCTACATCAAACCGGGCTGAACAGGAACCCTATCTAAAAGATGAGATTCGGCTAAATAAGTTTATGGCTCATGCCGGGCTCTGTTCGCGAAGAGAAGCGGACGAATACATTGAGTCGGGTAAAGTGAGGGTAAATGGAGTAGTTGTGACCGAGTTGGGTGTAAAGGTGAAGCCAACCGACAACGTAGAAGTTGAAAAGCAAAAACTGTCACTTGAACCCTTTGTTTACATTCTGTTGAATAAAGGTAAGGATACGATCAGTACCACTGATGATGAGAAAGACAGGAACACGGTAATGAATGCTATTGAAGACGCAACCGGTTACAGAGTCTATCCGGTGGGAAGACTCGATCGTAATACAATGGGTCTGTTGCTGCTCAGCAATGATGGAGATCTTGCCTATAGATTAATGCATCCGAGTTACCAGGTAAAGAAAACCTATGAAGTGACAGCAAACCGTCCATTGACCGAACAGGAGGTGGCGAACCTGAGCGGTACTCTTGAACTTGAAGACGGGCCGGTTCAGGCTAAAAGTGTAAAGCAGGATCCTCTTAATCCGGCCGTTGTAGTCATTTCCGTATTTGAAGGGCGTAATCACCTCATTCGCAGAATGATTGCCCAGATCGGAGCTGACGTTGACCGTTTAAAGAGAATCCGTTATGCAGGCCTCACTGATAATGATTTGCGCGTAGGCCGATGGCGATATTTAAAACAGAAAGAGATTAATGATCTTCGCAAGCTTGTTAAACTTGATACACTTGATTTTAACAGGGACGCATCATGAGTTATAACAGTATTACAAAACAGGTGGGTTCTATCCCATCAACAGAAAACCTGCCGATTTATTACGACCTCTACGCACCTGTAACAACCCCGGGTTCTATTCTCCCGGTAATATTGTTTTTGCACGGTTTTAAGGGTTTTAAAGATTGGGGGGCATTTCCCGACGCATGCGAAGAGCTTGCCAGGGCAGGGTTCGCCGTGATATCCTTCAATTTCTCATTGAATGGCATTGGTAAAAATATGCTGGAATTTGATGAACCTGAGCATTTTGCAAGAGAGACACTTAGCCAGGATCTAAATGATGTTGGCTCGATAATTGAAGCGATCAAAAACAAAGATATCAAAAGTGATAAGATTGTTCTGGATACCGACCGAATCGGTATTGTTGGCCACTCGAGAGGCGGACACACTGCCGTAACTGCCGCAGCAGATTACTCAGAGATCCATTGTCTTGTGACATGGAGTGCCGTTTCTGACTACAATTCCCGCTGGAGCAAGAAGATGATTCAGGATTGGGAGACCAACGGATTTACTGAAATTGAAAATTCCCGAACCGGCCAGGTATTAAAGATCGATAAGGCCGTATATGAAGACGCTCTTAAAAACGCCGATCATTTAATGGCAATTCGGAGGGTACAGGAACTTCACATACCATCGATGTTTATTGCCGGCAAGGATGATGAGTCCGTTCCGTTTAGGGATACGGAGAAGTTGTACCGTAAATCCCCCTCTGAAGATAAAGAAATACGACTGATTCAGGGTGCCGGACATACCTTTGGTGTTTCTCATCCGTTTGAAGAGGAAGATTTTCCATCTGAATTTGCTGAGGTACTCGATTTTACAGAAGGCTGGTTTCTTGAGTATCTAAGATAAATGAAACTTCATGAAGCGGTTACTAAGCATTATAGTTGTTCTGAGCCTGGTGGCTGTCGGCCCGGTTATATCTACTGTACAGGCTCAAACATTTAAACTGATCGAAGATCCACTGTTCCGGGATCATGCGCGTTCTGCAATTGATTCGCTTTACAATCGCAATAACGAAGCGGCACGTGATATTCTGGAGCCATGGCGGGAGACGTTTAGCGATCATCCTATCTGGTCGCTTTGGGATGGAATGGAGCTCTGGTGGGATATTTTGGAAGATTTGACCGACCGGCAAAACGACGAAGAGTTTTTTCACAGGATGAAGAAGGCCGATTATGATGCCGCACAGGTCTTGAGAAGAGAATCGGACCACCCGGATGCACTCATAATCCGGGCTGTGGCCAATGGCTATACTGCCCGCCATCACTCTAACCGTGGAGATTGGCTCACCAGCGTAAATATTGGCCGGCGCGCTTACCAGGCATATACGCGCCTTATGGAAGTGACCCCCGATTTGCCCGATAATGATTTTGCTGAGGGTATGAAACGCTATTATGCCGCATACCTACCCGAAAACTTTCCTGTAGTGAGAGCTGTGTCGTGGTTTCTTCCCGACGGAGATAAAGAAGGGGGATTAAACTCCCTGAGAAAAGCGTCAGATCATGGGATTTTTGCCCGGCCGGAAGCCACCTACTTTTTAGGAAATATCCTGTTGAATTACGAGGGGCGCACTTCAGAAGCCGCGGTCTATTTCAGAACCCTCGTAGAGCGATATCCGAATAATGGCTATTATCGAAGACTTTATGTGAGGTCTCTTACCCAGATGCGTAATTATGAGGAGGCACTCAAAGCGGCGGAGGAGGCTTTGGCACATTGGGAGGAACTGCATACGGGTGAGCGAGATGTGTTTCATGAGGAGATTTACCATTGGCTGGGAAGGGCACAGTACTATTCGGATTTACCGGAACAGGCTTTAGATTCATTCACCAAGTCGTATGAAATTAGCTCTGAACTGCCCAATAACAAAGATCGGGAGTTCAGAACGCTCTCGGCATACTTTGCAGGAATTGCCTATGAGAGCATAGATAACAAGCAAGAGGCCCGAAGGTATTACGAGTATGTACTGAACCAGAGAGTGGGAGATGAAGCAAAAAAAAGAGCCCGGGAACGCCTTCAGAGTTTATAGTACAGAGCTTGGCGAATTATCCGGGTTAAGCCCATCTTTTTATCATTTCGGGTGTCGTTTTTAAGTATGTATCAATAACTCTGTACCAGGGGTATCCAACCAGGATAAGCTGAATTACAAAAGCGTCGAAACGTATATTCATCGTAAGGGTAATCCCGAAATGCATCCCAATCAGCAGGGTTACGGTGTAGGGACGTAATTTTTTCCACCACATGGTAAAGCCAATAAATTCCGTCAACCAGCCGATGAGCAGAATTATTGATGCAACAGCAGTACTCCCCAAAGCCATTTGCTGCAGAAGATTCGGGTTATAAACTCCCTCTCTTGAGAGAATATCGATACTCTTTTCACTGATCCACAGCCAGAGATGGCGGCCATCATACCAGTTAATTCCCGTTCCGATCAGTTTTGCAAAGAAAGCAGACGTATAGCCCAGGCCGATAAAAAAGATAATTGAACCCATTACAAAACGAGGCATCTGTTTCTGCCCGGGAAAAAATATGGCGCCAATAGCCAGGCAGAATACCGACATTCCGATCAGGTTTTGGCTGTGTGGTATTTCGCCCTGCGAGAAACGAATAACATATTGGAGATGAAAAAGTAAGATGATAACCATATATAGCCACCTGGGCCCCATCCGGAAGAAGGCAATCACTATAAGCAGCGTGATCAAGGCTGCATTTATCAGTGCCAGGTTATAATCAAAGAAAAGAGAAACGTCAAAATAATTTGCAATCCCCAGCGGTAAAACTACCTCCATATTGCGAATCTGTGAGTAGATACCCCACTCCCAAACGAATTTAATGGTGTAGAAAACGATAAACGCCTCAAAGAGTTTGAAGAAGATCAGCTCTCCGGGTGTCTGCTCTCTGTCGGGTTCAAAAAGTTCTGCTCCTATTTTATGATACCACGTCATTGCCCCCCTCCGCCGATATATAATGAGGAGTCCAGGTTCGGATTCTCAAAAACACCATCTTCCGTAACCAGGAGCCAGGGGACAATTTCAACGGCCACAGAATCTTTACCAATCAGCTGTCCGTGAACTTTCACCGTCATCCACTTCATTCCATCTTTTGGATATGAGCCGAACATGTTGTTCAGCGCTGCTTTTCGGGGTTCCGTCCAGTGTTCTGTTTTGGAGATAAAATTGGAGAAATCGATTTGGTCTACCCCGTATTCTCTCACCGGCACAGGTGGCCACTGCCGGTTTTCAAGGGAGTGTTTCTCCCAGATCAGCTCTTCGGACTGATCGGTTACATCCAGTACCATAGCACGTGTCCATGGATTGCCGGCTTGTGAAAACATGGGATAGATGCTGAATGGCCAAAACTCACCTTCGTGAGTTGCAACCAGCAGTGCGTACACCAGCAGGATAATGCCGATCACCCTTATCCCTTTTTTTGTGGCTGTAATTTCCATAGAAATCATTGAATAAAAAGGTTTTAGACAACTTAAGGAATTCCATAAAAAAAGAAATAGTGTTTTCTTCTTTTCACACTGAAAATAATTTAAGTGTAGGTGAATTTATTACAGTAAAGTGTAAATCAAACTTACTGTGTCAAAGCTGCAGTTTTAACAAATTTATAAATACGCCTTCGGTTGTTGAGTCGTTTAAAGTTAAATAATCCGACGGCACCAGGAGGCAGGGCGGTAATAACTTTTATGATATGATGTAAATTCCTGTCAAAAGCATATACTATCTGCTGTTTAATTTTAATGCAGCAGATGACTGACTTAACTTTCATCGAAATTCCTTATTTTAGCCGACTTACATACCGACCGTAAAATCGATAGATGCAAAAATTTATTCAATTCCTTAAACCACTTGTTGAACTTAATATCCGGCATCCTTACTGGGTACTGTCTATATCCGTAGTGCTTGCAATTGTAGCCGGTAGTTTCGCTTCTAATTTAACTGTGGATACCGATATAGCAAACCTGCTGCCTTCAACCAATAAAAATGTGCAGGCACTTGAAAAGCTTCAGGATACTGCCGGTGGTGAAACTGAGATGCAGGTTGCAATAAAATCGCCCGATTTTGAGGCAAATCTCAGGTTTGCAGAAATTTTGGCCGAAGAGAGTTTGAATCTCTACTATCCGCGGCATGGTAATAATTACTTTAGCCGGGCAGAGCTTCGAAGAGATACTGAAATTCTAAAAGATAACTCACTCTACCTGGCCACGATTCCGGAGCTGAGAGATATCATCCAATATCTCGAAGATGAAATAGAGCAGGCCCGCCAGGAGGCCAATCCTTTCTTTATTGATTTCACAGACGATTTTGAAGATGATGAGGAGGCTGATGCTCCGGATATTGATCGTTTCAGGGAGAGTTACAATGAGCTTATACCTTCAGAATACCCGGTTAATCAAGACAGTACAATCATCATCCTCACCCTCTATCCAACAGGTTCACAAAGCGATATCCGATATCTGGAGGATATGTTTGACGCGTATGGAGAATTAATTGCATCCTACGATATTGCATCGTTTCATCCCGAAATGGAGGTGCAGTTTGGGGGCAGGCTTAAGAGACACCTCAATGAGTTTGAGTCTATCATGAATGATGTCTTCAACAGTTTCGGGCTTGGTATTTCAAGTGTGATTCTGCTCGTGATGTTCTATTTCTTCATTAAAAAGTATATCAATTACAGGCGCGCTGACAAGAGAATTCAAAAACACCCTTTTCTTGCGCATGTAATACGAATGCCTGTTCCGGTATTGGTAATTGGTATTCCTCTGCTTATCAGTTTGATGTGGACCTTTGGATTAACCTATCTGCAGCTTGGAGTTCTTAATACGATGACTTCGGTGCTGTTTGTGATACTTTTTGGCCTGGGCATTGATTATGGAATTCACTACTACGCAAGGTATATAGAGTACCGTTCTGATGGGGAATCGATTAGAGATAGTGTTCTTCAGGCATATGAACGAACAGGATCTGCAATTCTCGTGAGCGCCATTACAACGGCATCGGCACTTTTTGTACTTATTTTTGCAGATTTCAGAGGCTTTTCTGAATTTGGTTTTATTGCCGGTACCGGGATTCTGTTTGCAGTATTCTGTATGCTCTTTATACTTCCCTCAATTTTGGTGATTTTTGAAAAATGGAACTGGATTATCCTCAATCCCAAGGCAGAATCGTATGTAAAAACCTCACGGATAAAGCGTTATCCCTATGCACGTTCGATCGTTTTTTCAGGACTGCTTTTGTCGGCAGTGGTCATTCTCTTTTCCGGCAATCTGCGATTTGAGTATCAATTTGGAAATCTTGAGCCCACCTTTCCCGAATATGAACAATTCCGTGAGTTTGTGCGCGGCGTGGATGAAACGGGGCGCAGAAATCCGGCATATATTATTGCGGATACAGATGATGATGTTTTTGAAATCATTGAAATTCTGAGAGAACGAAAAAGAGACAATCCGGACACCATGATCCGCGAAGTTGAAGCTCTTCAAGAGCGATTTCCACCCACTCGTGATCTTGCAGAAAAGAAACTGGAATACATTTCAGACATTCGAAGATTACTTCAAAACAGTTTTATAGTAGATCAGGAAGGTGAGAATCTGGATATCTTGCGAAGGGGTTCACAAACCACAGAACCACTCGACGAAGATGAGATACCCGACTTTCTGAAAAACCGATTTATGACGCGTGATGGTGAAATTGGAAGGTTTGTCATTATCTATCCAAATGAGAGCCTTGCGGATGGCCTGAAGTCAATCGCCTTTAAAGAGGAGATAGGTGAAGTTACCCTTGAAAGCGGGAAAACCTACCATGCCGGGAGTACATCCATTGTGGCAGCATCCATGCTTGATCTGATGAGGGTTGAAAGTCCATATATGGTTATTGCTACTTTTATTGTAGTATTTTTTCTGATATGGTTCTCGTTCAGAGACCTGAAGTGGGCTCTGATAGCACTCATCCCTTTAATTATCGGATTGACGTGGCTTTTCGGGATTATGCTGATCTTCGGGCTTAAGTTCAACTTCTATAACCTGGTCGTACTGCCGGCAATTTTAGGAATTGGATGTGATAATGGTGTTCACCTTGCCCATCGCTACAGAGACGAAGGCCGAAAGAGTATGTGGGATGTGCTTTCAAGTACAGGGCAGCATATAAGTATAGGTTCGCTTACCACCATGATGGGATTTGCAGGATTGCTTTTTACCAATCACCCCGGCCTTCAGTCGATTGGAATAATGGCCGTGGTGGGGATAGGCATGACGCTGATTTCTGCTCTCACGTTCCTGCCTTCGATGGTGCAATACCTCGAAGACAAAAATAAGCTGCATGATTGATGTCACGGTACACGGCGCAAGGCACACGGTTCACGGTGGATGCATAGTGTTATTTGAATAGATCAGCTATTTTAAGGCAGTGGACAGTTTGCAGT
>SKRK01000208.1 GCA_007118525.1 Balneolaceae bacterium | reverse complement strand
TTTGTGTGGATGACCAACAGTGTGGCAGAAATTCTGCCTGTACATCAAATTGATAATATTCAATATTCTCCTGCCAACTCTTTTCACGAAAACCTGACAAAGCTTTTTCACCACTACAAAGCGGGGCATCTCTCATGAAAGGGCGCTCATTTGGCACCATAGAGGGAGTAACCACGTTTCTCGACTCCATGCCAAGGTTTGCTGACAGAGGAGCCTCTGCGGCAAATTTCAGCCTCGACAGGATGCTCTATTTTTGTGATTTGATGGATCATCCGCAGAAAAAATTTCCATCCATACATGTAGCCGGAACGAACGGAAAGGGCACAACCTGCCAGATGCTGGCGTCTGTATACCAGCATTCGGGTTATAAAACCGGCATCTACACCTCACCCCATTTAATTCGCGTTCATGAACGATTTAGAATTAACGGGTTGGAGATTGAAGATGCATCCTTGCTGGAGTTTTTCAGTGAATATGGTGAAGATGTGGTTGAGAACTCCCTCACCTTTTTTGAACTTACAACGGCCATTGCCTTTTGGCACTTTGCAAGGGAGCATGTGGATATTGCCATCATTGAGACGGGGTTAGGGGGGAGGCTCGATGCAACAAATGTGATTGAACCGGAAGTGAGTGTGATTACATCAATTGGGATGGATCATGCTGATATTCTTGGACACAGTATTGCCGAGATTGCCCGCGAAAAAGCCGGTATCATCAAAACAGGTAAACCCGTTGTGGCAGGTTTACTCTCAGAGGAGGCAAAAAAGGTGGTTTGGGATATGGCACGCTCTAAAAACTCAGATCTTTTCTTTGCAGGCGACTTTAATCCTGCTTTTGTGAAGGGAACAATGAGCTTCAGAACCGATACAGGTATAGTGAAGCTCAAAGGCACCGGCCGCAAACAGATTGATGCAGTAAATACCACAATGGTGTTTTTAACCGTTAGTACTCTGAATGATAAACTACCGGTATCAGAGAAACAGTTTATCAGGGGAATTGAGCAGACAGATATATTTTTTCCTCATCATGCTCATTTCGAACAACTATCACCGAATCGCGACTGGTATTTTGATGGGGCTCACAATGCTGAGGCGACATCTGTATTGATCAGTGAGTTGCTGTCCCGCGCTCCGGCCGATGAGTGGACCGTTGTTTTAAGCTATATGAAAGATAAAATTAATGAAGATATTGCCGCTCAATGGAGAGAATTTCCCACAATTAAAATAGTTGCCATTGACAGCGAGAGGGCTGCCAGTATAGAAGAAATGGAAGCTTTTTTCGTGAATGCAGCACCTTTTGACGGGATAAATACACTTTTAAGTCCCACAGGTGATCAGCCAAAATCAGAATTAGTAATTTTTAGCGGAAGTTTTTACTTTTATGAAAAGGTTAGGCGTTGGATGGGAACCATGGCCACCCCAAAAGAATAAATCTTTCCGCACCACGCAGAATTTAAAAATCCCCCAAAGCGTACTACTGCTTACAAGTTGAACGCTATTCTACATGAAATTTACTCAAGAACTAAAATCTCATTATGTCGGAGAATCAAACCGATCTTGATATGCAAATTGACCTGGATAATTTACATCAAAAAAAGGTCCAAGAGCTCAAACAAATTGCTAAATCTCTTGGTTTAAAGGGGGTTACTGCGCTTAAAAAGCAGAGTATAATCGACCGGATCCGTGAAACTGCCGGAAATAGCGATAATACACCTTCCGATAAATCGAACCACTCTGATACTCCTCTCAAAGTTGAGGATGCCAATTATGGAAAGAGAGAGCATATACAAACATATGATGACCCTTCCGATTCCAAGCGGGATAAGAGAGGCGGTCAACCGAATAAACGGCATGAGCATAAAAAGCCAAATAAACGTCATGTGAGCAATGTACTGCCCGATTCGGAGGCCCCCACTCTCGATGAACGTCTTGCGGAGATCACGCCACAACTTGGTAAATTTCTGCTGAATGAGGGTACACTCGAAATTTTACCGGATGGTTACGGATTTCTGAGATCCGTAAACTATAATTATAAAGCCAGTCCGGACGATATTTATGTATCCCCGTCTCAAATCAAACGTTTTCGTTTAAAACAGGGTGATTGCGTAATCGGAATCATTCGTCCGCCCAAAGTCGGAGAGCGCTATTTTGCGTTGTTGCGGGTTGAAGGTGTGAACGGTAAGATCCCTACCGATATGGATAACCGCGGTGACTTTGAAGATCTGCTGCCGGTATATCCCGATATGCGCTATAAGATGGAGAACAGTTTTGCAGAGTATACTACTCGAATAATTGATCTGTTTGCGCCCATTGGAAAAGGGCAGAGGGGCCTGATTGTAGCCCAGCCGAAAACGGGTAAGACAACCATACTCAGGAATATTGCCAATGCGGTTAACAACAACCATCCTGATGCAAAAATTATCATTTTACTGGTTGATGAGCGCCCCGAAGAGGTGACCGAAATGAAGCGCAGCGTTAAGGATGCTGAAGTTGTCGCCTCTACGTTTGATGAAAAACCGGAAAATCATATTGGCCTTTCCGAAATCGTATTCGAAAAAGCGAAACGGCTTGTGGAGAGCGGTCATGATGTATTACTGCTCATCGATTCCATTACGCGTCTTGCAAGGGCTTATAACGTTGCAGGAGCCACCTCAGGCCGCACAATGTCGGGTGGTGTCGACTCCGAAGCGCTGAAGGCTCCACGACAGTTATTCAGCTCGGCCCGTAACATTGAAAATGGCGGAAGCCTTACCATTATCGCCACGGCTCTGGTGGACACAGGTTCACGTATGGACGATGTGATCTTTGAAGAGTTTAAAGGAACCGGTAACATGGAGCTGGTTCTTGACCGTCGGCTCGCAGAGCGAAGGCTCTATCCCGCAATTGACATTTTTAAGAGCGGAACCCGTCGCGAAGAGCTTATTGTTTCTGATGAAGAGAGGGAAAAAGTGGTTCTTTTACGCCGATACCTAAACAATCACAACGCATATGAAGCGATGGAATTCCTACTCGATAAGATGAAGGGAACCAAGAGCAACAATGAGTTTTTGATCTCCATGAATAAGTAAGCTGAGTCTCCCTTCGACTGACGAGTGGTATTGACTCAAACCTTTACCCTTCCAATACATACTCGTCTGTCGAGTT
>SKRK01000263.1 GCA_007118525.1 Balneolaceae bacterium | reverse complement strand
ATTGCCCCCCTTAGAGAGGTTTTGAGGAAATATAAAACAGATAGGGTTCGTACACTTTTACCACGAAGGCACGAGGACACAAAGAATCACGAAGGATAGTATTTTGATTTCGTTAAACTTTATTACCACTTCGTGTACCTTCGTGGCTTTGTGTCTTCGCGGTATAATTAAATGGTCATTATCTTTGATTAAGTATCTTTTTGCAGCCTCAAAATTGGGAAAAAGTCATTAGAGCTTATGAGGGATGCCCTCTGAGTGTTGAATTGACTCAAGTATTCATCATTTAATAGCTGATCAATGATCATTGAGTGCATCACTTAAAACATCCTCCACAACCTTCTGCGACCCCTCCGTATCAACCTTCGCCCCAAGCTTCATCAAAAAGTGATAGAGGCCAAGATGCACCCGGGTGCTGTAGATAAAATGTTTATTTCCCCTGGGCTCGTTGGTGATGGGAGCATTTTTCGTGTATCCCCGAATCAACTTTTTGTATTCGGGATCCCCGAAATCAAAGCTGTTTTCAAGATAGGGCATTGCAAAGGTGTACCCGAAATTCATGCAGAATTGATAGTACTGGTTCTCCTTTTCATCAGTGTCGGGGTCGGCCTTAAGCACTCCAAGCCTATAGTAGAGCTCCTTAATGGCCGGCTCATCCCTGTGCAGGTGAGTGGGCAGAAGCCGCAGGTAGTCCATGAAGAACTCTTCCGGAAATGACTTCACGCAGCCAAAATCGATCACTCCGAGCTTTCCATCCGGTGTAAAGAGGAAGTTGCCGGGATGCGTATCGGCATGAATCTCTTCATGATCATAGATCTGTTTGTGAAAGAAATTCCACAAGATCTGCCCATAATGGTTTTTCCGTTCCCGGTCCGGCGATGTGCTTAAAAACTCATCGAGGTGAACTCCCTCGATAAATGTCATGGTGAGTACTCTTTCGGTCGACAAATCCGGAATCCATTGTGGGGTTAAAACCTCAGATGAGGAGAATCGTTCATGAAATCGATCAATTGATTCACCTTCACGGATGTAGTTCGTTTCGTGAATAAGTGTGTTTTTTACCTCGTCGATATACTCATCAATTTGGGGGCCATCTGAAACAAGTCGTTTGAACAGGCTTCGCGCAAGGGCAATATCTGAAGTAATCGTATCACGAACACCGGGGTACTGTATCTTAACAGCCACTTTCGTGCCGTCGTGCATGGTCGCCTTATGAACCTGTCCGATCGATGCGGCAGCTATGGCCTGGGTATCAAAATCCATGAAAAGCTGCTCCGGATATTGCCCCAGCTCCCGTTTGATGATAGACCTGACCAGCGACCGGTTGATTGGCGGTACTTTATACTGGGCCTGGGTCATTACCTCTGAAAACTCTTCAGGTAAAAATCCCTGGTCAATACTGAACGACTGCGCAATTTTCAGGGCCGTTCCTCTCAGTTTGGTAAATTCGCCGAATACCTGTTCGGCAGTTTTTTTATGAAGTGCGGATTTGTCGTTTGTCCCGTTCGCAAGAGATCTCAAATAGTGAGTTGCATAGTTGGTTCCAACCTTTAATCCTGTTTTTGCAAATATTTTACCGCGGGCATATTTTGATGAAGGAAAATCACTCATGCTTCAGACCTCTTGGCGGTTAGCGCGCAGCTTGTAGTGAAATTGATGGGGGAGTTGTAGTATAGAAACTTTCCAAGGTCAAATCCCTTATCCACAATTTTAGAGTAGAAGATCTCCTCCTGAAGAGCGCACCACTTATCCACCAGCGCCATGCTGTTTTCGTAGAGATGGCTCTCATCATTTTTCCAGAACAGAATCAGTCCGTGAAACTGTAGGTAGATGGCGTGATATAAGAAACGATTCTGAAGAATTTTAGCGGATGTGGCAATCTGTTCATCCGACTGAAAAATTTCCCGGATCGCCTCTTTAAATAATTTTTCAAAAGTGCTGCTCCGAACCGGTGAACCTGCCATCTCTCTGTAGGTGAGCAGTACAAACTCTCTGTGCTCTGAGAACTGATCCAATAGAGAGAGGAAAATGTTATTCAGCTTTTCACTCAGGGTAAATGTGGAGTACTCCTTAATGGAGCTGAGCTGTTCCCGGTAAATCACTATTCTGGACTCATAAAAGTATCTCAGGATAGAACTTCTGTTTGGGAAAAGATCGAAGATCTGTTTGGGAGTGATCTCCAGCTCTTTGGCTAAAGACTGAATGGTAAATCGTCTGTTCTCGATGTATCGGCCGGTGGCGGCCTCTGCAATCTTTATCTTAAGTTTGGTTTCTTTTTTCATGTGAAGCTAATAATGTTGAACGTCTCACTTTCTGTGATGGTAATCTGCTGTTACAACAACTTTTCAATCGCGAAAGGTTCAGATGGTGCTAAAATCAATTTGCGCAAACGGTACTCACAAATGAGATGAGTAACATTGAGTTTTGTAGGAGTTTTTGATTACATCATTGGTGCCTGGGAATATTGCCGGTACAACTAGAGTTGTCACCATATTTACGTTTACCATACCCGGGTTGTTGTACTCATTAACAATGGCTTTGTTGTGGGGCGGTTTTTTCAGTATTTATTTATGAACTTGATTGTGGGTGTTGGGCATTGGGCCCTAATTACATACGGCGTATCCAGGGTGGGCTGACCTGTATGAGGGTGGATGAGTTTGTAGTGGCCAATACTGCTGCAAGCAATGATTGCCTGTTTGATTGCACAGTTGGTGGCGTTCGGCTGTTTAAGTTTCTCTTCGCTCTCTTTTATACACCGCTCACCTATTTGGGTGATTGGATAATTCGTGAATATGAGGAATATCCGGCGGGATATGGGTTGCATGAGGAAGTTTAATTTGATTTAAAATTGAGTGAATCATCGTTTAGTGACTGTTAGCTGAGTGTTGAAAACTTTTAGTAAAAAAGGTTGAGAAAAAGGTTGACATGTATCGGGTTTACCCCCTATATTTATAATCCTTTCGAGGAAACGAAAATTGCTCACGCAGACAGTATTGTATTGCCTACCGGAGTAAGTTTCCTTGAAGCTGTTCTTTACCATATTAGAGATATAACCAGATTGTTTTTGGTGAGTTTTTGGGTTGAATTCAAAGGAAGTATAGTAACATATACAATGGAGAGTTTGATCCTGGCTCAGGACGAACGCT
>SKRK01000231.1 GCA_007118525.1 Balneolaceae bacterium | reverse complement strand
TGATTTGATACAATTTATCTGTCACTAATTCACCATCAGAATGGAGCAGTAAAAATTTTGCCTCTGCTTCGCCTTGTTTTAAACGCAATGAGCCTCTGGCAGAACCCGCTCTGGCATTATACAAATCGTTATCTAAAATCCATTTTAAATGCTCCTCATTTCGATAATAACCAACAAGTACATAAGTATTGTCAGGAAGCATTGATCGGTTCATTCCATAAGGTTCTGGCAGAAATTCATTTAACTGATCGTCTCTTTTCGACTCAAAAGTTCTGAAAGTTTGGTATGAATAATTTTCACGCTGTGACGTCCGGTTCAGGAAGTGTTGAATCACATCCTTGAGAAAATTTCTTAATTCTGAACTACCATCATTATCACGGTTTGGCTTTATGGTAAAAGCTCCAAGACCCGGAATTATTTCATGAAATCCTCGCCAGTCTTTTACTCCGTCGCCGCCAGGATATAAAATATAAGCACCAGCTGATCTTCTGATTGAATCACGATAGGAGTGCATTTTAAGTAAATCAGCTCGTTTGTAAGTTCCTTTGTTTTGCTCCTGTTTTTCTTCGTTCAGGTCATCCTCCTCTCTTCCAAAAATACTCGTCAAATTATCGACCTTGTATTTTGCGTCAAAATGAAGATGAACGATTAATTCCTGTTCTTCAGCTTCTTTCTCTGATATTCCTTCCGGCCAAATACTTAACGTATAATCTGGCCGCATCGAACGTGTCCAGCTGCCACCGGATGGATACTTCTTTTCTCCACTAAATGTTTTATTAAACGAGAACTGAACATGAAGTTTACGTGTATCAGACTGATATGTACCACTAAGTGGCAAGTACCGTCCCTGTCGTAACTTTAAACAAAGTTTATCATTCGTCTCTTCAATCATATTTTCAGGGGATATTGCCTGAATATTGAAAACATCCTCCATCAAATCTGCCAGTTTAAAAAACAGCCAATACTCATATAGTGTAGCAACATCCCGCTTACCACCTTTATATACATCCTCTCCGCCTTTCCATGTTAAGCGGGCAGCTAAATTGACCATCAACCATACCCGAAGGATGTCTCTGTACCCCTCTTTTCTTTGTAAAACCGGACTGTTTAAAGGAAGTGTTGATGGCCGGCTGATTTTTTGAAAAATGGCGTGATTCAGTGACTCCTCTAATTTCACTTCAAGTTGTTCAGCTTCTTTATTGAGCCGTGCCCCGTTTTTAGAAGCTGATTTAAAATCTCCGCAGAGGATTTTAAATGTTTCAAGCGCATATTTGACGAATCTATTTTCTGGGGTATCTACCGTATCCACTTTCCCCCGGGTGATAACCTTTTCGGGGACAGAGCACATATATCTTCTTAATGCATGATCTTCAGGAAGCGGTACTCTGTTTGCAGCTCCGGCAAATTGACGAACCACATTCCGATTCATTCTTTTGACAGAACGGATATCACGGTGTTCTTCGGTTTGCATCCAGACCGTTACAGGATTGGTAGTAACACGGTGAACAGCCATCCAAAATTCCTCTGAGTCCAAAACAGATTTTAAAAAAGCAAAGCGCTGATATAACGTCTGAGGATCATTATCGTGGTCAATATCAAAAGGCTGATTGGCAGGAGAAGTGTACTGCATCAGCAGATCGGTACACTTTTGGGAAATCTCCTCAAGCATAAACCGATATTCAGTGCGATAGTCAGTTTTTTTGGACAAGACTTCTAATTCTGCTTCTCCACATTTTTTCTTGTCACTATTCAGAATATCCAGCTGAATAGTCCCTACATAAATATTGGGTGATATACGTCCCGCAGACGCATTTAGATTGGACTGAGATATTATTCCTTGCTCATCTTTTGCAAGTGTATATCCCGAAGTTAACTGGTATTCATATTGATAGCCCTCTAAAAGCTGTACTGAAGCCTCCAGATTTGCAGAAGCTTCAACCTTCTCAATTTCCCGTAATGAATCCGGCACTTCGGCAACAACCAGAAGCTCTGCCTTCTCACCATTTGATAACTCAATATGTATTTTTTTGGAAGAGCTCATTTCTACGCTTCAGCAAAACTGGTAAACCCATTTTCAACTAATCCTTTATGCATTCGAATAATCTTTTCAAATGAAATGGGATACTTTACGTGCTCCCATATAATGGATTCTGGCTTTTTAAGAAATTCTTCAGCATCTCCCTCAGTTAAACAAAGCTGACCAAGTTTGAATAAAACTTTTTCAAGTTTACGACGCGAACCATGCAATTTAGGTAACAGCTTCTGAGCAATAGCTGCATCCATGATCTGTTCAAATTTCCAATCTTCTGCAAGTTTTTCAGCTAAGGCAGCAAACCGATGAATCTCGAATGCAGATCGGTATCCAAACTCTGCTCCTACCTTATTTAATTCACTGAAAAATTTCAATAGCTCTTCAGATAAATTTTCTTTTTGAGAATAGTTATTAGCACTATTTGTTGCTATTTGAACAAAATCTTCCGCCATAAAAGCCCCCTGATTGCTCAGGAAATCCAAATCCACATCTGCAGGATTTTTTAGAAATTCAGCAAGTTCTTTCTGGCTTACTCTGAACTCAATAACATTAGCCCGGTCCAGCACTTTTGGACTGAACATGTAGGTGGTTTCATCAATATTTACTGTCCCGATAATGAACAGGTTCTTGGGAATTTTAATCGCTGGAGGAATTACATATTCTCCATTTTCCCAACTTTCATTTCCTGAATGAAGTTTTATCTCTTCATTAGACTCAATGGCACTCAAGAAGTCAGCAAAATAACGCTCTACATGGCTCAAGTTCATTTCATCCAAAATAATAAAGTATGGATGAGATGGGTCATTATTGGCTTGTAATATAAGCTGAAGAATTCCCGTTTCAGGTAATACATAGTCATCGGGCTTCAATGCATTGGGATAACCAAATAATGGTTCACGATTCGTCCAGTCAGCTCCAACAGGTACTATATTAAACTGTCTTTTTTCTTCACAGATCCATTCCACAAAAGCCTGTGCAAGTTTAGTTTTGCCTGATCCGGAGAGGCCGGTAAGGATTAGAAATGGTTTGGTAATAATTGCAGAAGTAAACCTAGTTATAAGATTTTCATCATAAATTAAACCCGAACCATTCAAGCTAGTTAATAGTGGCCC
>SKRK01000112.1 GCA_007118525.1 Balneolaceae bacterium | reverse complement strand
TTTTGCACGTAAAGAGATCATTCCTGTTCGAAATTATAGATCAGATATTAATTGAACTGAACATCAGCAAAGATGTAATCAAGCAAGTCTCTTTTGCAGGCCGAACCGATAGAGATATTTTTTTGCAGCTAATCTCAAAAAATGGAATTGCAAATGACAGCTCTTTTGAGAAAGTAAAGCAGCTTTATGTCGATGCTATGCAAAATCATCTCAGCCATGAACATGTTGAAGAGATACCCGGTGCCGCAGATGCGGTACACTTTGCACGCAGTTCCGGGCTGGATGTAGGCTTATGTACGGGGAATTTTGAAGAGGTGGCTTTTAAAAAAGTAGAAGCTGCCGGGCTTGCTGATCTGTTTGATTTTGGAGGGTATGGTTGCAACCACAAAGACAGAATATACCTGCCTGAAGATGCTCATAAAAGCTATACGGCTCTAAAAAAGAGCAAGCCTCACCCCTCTCAATATGTAGTAATTGGCGATACGCCCAATGATATTCGCTGTGCAAAACATTTTGGTGCCCGCTCAATTGCGGTAACAACCGGCAGCTTTAACGAGAGTCAGCTCAAGCCCCATAAACCCGACTACATCTTTGATGGCCTGGGTAATCCCGACAAGTGGATTGACCTGCTTAGGGAGTAGGTTTAACGCAACCAGCCAAAAGTAAATGTTATCTGTGGTGTACCGAAAAATCGTTGAGGTGAAAAGAAATCCTCGTAAACAATTGAGTTAATTGGGTCATTTGGATTGGTATGCTCATAAGGAAACTGCCTGGGGTCACGATTTTCTATCAGAACCGGCTGATTGGGAACCATCATTTGAATTCCATCAGGGAAATAGTAGAACAGATATCCAAATTCGATTGAATTCAGCCTGGAAAAATTACTGCCTATATCCACCCCTATTTTTAATTCACCGGCTCCGCCGAAGTGCCAGTTACCGTCACTCCAGCCGGTAAATATATCATTTACCGGTTCATTATAGACGGGAGGAAAGCTTTCACGGTAACCGCTGTCATTGATATCATCAAAATAGGGAAATGCAAAAGCGGCCACGGCACCCGCCGAAGCACCAACGAAAAAGCGATAGTTTTCCTGTATTACACTGGAAAAAACTCTTTGACGCATGCCAATCATTAACGGCATAGCGAAGGCGCGCTGGTATTTGTTTGGTACAATTTGTTGTCCGAAAAAGATGTCGGTAAATGTCTGTTCACTGGCATCACGCAAGCCATTAATACGAAATGATATGGTGCCTTCGGCCTGAGGTGCAATCACTCGTCTGTATTCAGCGCCAAGGCCAAAACCAAAATTGTTCATATTTATATTGATGCCAAATCCGCTTTTGTAACCATCCTGAAGCGAGATTATTTCAAAAGGGGCGGGTTGAACATCAGGCTCCTGAATTTGAGCAGAAAGTGATGTAGCGAAAATAAATAGAGTACATATACCAAGCAGCGCCGCCGGTAGAATTCTTTTGATAAACGTCATATTGCGTCAGTTCTTATGGTTATAATCTGGGATTGTAACGAAAAATTTATTGATTCCATTGCACAAAGAAACATAAAATCAATGTAATAATTGTGCATTGCTTAATGAATAAGTAAAAACCGCATTTGATTATTGTTGTATTTAGGCTTTTATTCAGGCAGAAATTTTGACTATCACACGATCAATTCAACTACGAAAAGTGATTATGAGCAACATCACAAAATATTTGGTTTATGGACCAAATGATACACTTCGCAGATTACCTGTAAAACTGCTTGACGGAATAGAGCCCAAATACCTCTATAATTACAAATCTTCCACAAGTAAGGATGAGATTTACGTAGCAGTTTTCGAACAATTTGAGAAGCAGATTAACGCCACTATTACACTCACCTGTATAATAGAGTGCACTGGAAATCATACACGCATAGAGCTTAAGAAAGCGGGAGGCCGAATGGGATTTAGGGGCAGCTCACTTTCTGAAGAGAAAAACATCGAGTCGGATGTGGTTGATTTCATTATGGACTTTTCAAAAAGGTTTGGGCTTTCTTTGCAGGAAGAGGTTGATGCTCCTCCTGCCGAAGAAGAAGATTAACGGCTAAATCTATGAACAGTCGCACAGACCAGGTGTGGATTGTACTGTCTATGCTCGAATGGGGAACTGAATACTTTGAAAAAAAAGGAGTAGATAGCCCCCGTATGAGTGTGGAATGGCTGCTTGCCCATGTGCTCAATGTAAAGCGGCTCGATATTTATCTGCAATACGACAGACCCCTTTCGGAAGACGAGCTGAATGCTCTGCGACCGCTAATAAAAAGACGAGCCAATCACGAGCCGCTGCAGCACATCACGGGCAGCACTCAGTTTATGGGATGCAAAATCTACGTAAACCCGGAGGTGCTGATACCGCGGGATGAAACCGAACAGCTTGTTGAACTGATACTGGAAAAGTGTAAAGATCGTAAAAATGAACCTGTTCAATTACTGGACATTGGTACGGGCAGCGGCTGTATTCCCATAGCCATAAAGTCGAAATATCCTGAATGGTTGTGCACCGGTATTGATATTTCAAAAGGTGCCTTAGAGATGGCCCGAAAAAACGCCTCGGAAAACAGGGTGGATATAGAATTTATTGATTGTGATTTAAACAATATCGATAGCTGCGACGAAATTGCAGGCCGTCAGTGGGATGTCGTAGTCTCCAATCCTCCTTACATCACCTACAAAGAGAGAGAGACTCTTGATCCCCAGGTACTGAATTTTGAACCTGAAATGGCACTTTTCCATAGCAATCCTATTGAATTGTATGAGAGAATTTGTGCTTTTGCATCCTCAAAAAACAGCCAGCTTTTCTTAGAGTGCAGCAATCAATACGCCGATCAGATAGAGGTAGTGGCAAAACAGTACTATGAGTCGGTAAAACTGCTAAAAGACCTGGATGGGAACGATCGCTTTATTTACAGCAATAATCCATCTAATTAATTAAACCACAATAACTTTTTCCGATCACTAAAAACATTTCTCAGACAGGAGGCAGGTGTCTGAATTAATTGTTGATAACATGTGGAAAAGTTTTTTCACGCCTCTTGCCATGGGCGTGTGTTTGGCGAAATCTACGTTATCGAATTGTTAAGCGCTGTCAAGCTTTTTTTTATATTAATGTATAATAATCC
>SKRK01000323.1 GCA_007118525.1 Balneolaceae bacterium | reverse complement strand
CTAGGCCTGCTGGTTATTGATGAGGAGCAGCGTTTTGGCGTAGCTGTTAAGGAGAAGCTTAAAAAATTCCGTGCCGCCATCGATGTGATGACTCTCACAGCAACGCCGATACCGCGTACCCTGCAGTTCTCGCTGATGGGCGCACGCGACCTGAGTATCATCAATACACCGCCTCCCAACAGGCAACCCGTTTATACGGAAATTCACAGCATGGATGAAGGCCTTATCCGGGATGCCATCGTGGAAGAGACTTCACGGGGCGGACAGGTCTTTTTTATCCATAACCGGGTTAAAAATATTGAAGAGATGGCAGAGATGATCCGCACGCTGGTTCCAGACATCCGGGTTCGGTTTGCCCACGGACAGATGCCGTCATCCCGCCTCGAGAAAATTATCCGGGATTTTTACCAGCATAAGTTTGACGTGCTGATTTCCACAAATATTGTTGAAAACGGAATCGATATAGCCAATGCAAATACCATCATTATTAACAATGCAAACCAATTTGGACTGTCGGAGCTCCATCAGCTTCGGGGACGAGTGGGACGGTCGAACCGTAAAGCCTTTTGTTACCTGATTACCCCTCCCGTTCAAAATCTGTCGGCCGATGCCCGAAAACGACTAACCGCCCTGGAAGAGTTCTCCGATCTCGGTGCAGGATTTAATATAGCCATGCGTGATCTTGATATACGCGGAGCCGGTGACATACTGGGTGCCGAACAGAGCGGGTATATTTCAGACATCGGGTTTGAACTGTACACCAAAATTCTCGACGACGCTGTACGAGAACTGAAAGAGACCGAATACAAATCCTCATTTAAGAGTGAGCCTCTAAAAGTGGATTATCCGGAAACGCAGGTTGAGTTTGACCTCTCTGCGTATCTTGAAAGTGATTACGTAAGAGATAATGTTGAAAGACTGAATCTCTACAGAAAACTTTCGGAAGCCGAAAGTGTTGATAAAATCATCGAGTGGAAAGACGAAGTGACCGACAGGTTTGGCAAACTCCCTGAAACCGGTGAGAACCTTGTAAATGCCTCACTCATCAAATACTTTGCTTCCAAACTGCTTCTCAAAAAAGTTACAATCAGAGCCGGGCGTATGTGGCTGATGAGCCCAAAAAACGATGATGACCTTGGAGTTCAGTTCTACGGCAGCGGTTACTTCCAAAAGCTGCTCAGCCAAATTGAATCAAAAACTGATCACCCGTTTAAAGTGGTCCAGAAAAATGATGTTGTCACGCTTGTAATCCAAAACATCAACTCCGTTGAGCACGGCATATCATACCTTAAATCTCTCCCTGAGTTCAATCCCGCCGCAGAAGAGGTCACGGCATGATCATATCACTGGATAGAGCTATAGAGCTGATACGAAACGGTGATATCGTTGCATTCCCGACTGAAACGGTGTACGGCCTTGGGGCAGATGTCAAAAATGTTGTTGCCATACAGAAAACGTTCGACATAAAAGGACGCCCGGCGGACAACCCGCTCATTGTCCATATCAGTGATATTGATCAGGTATATGAACTGGCGACAGACATCCCTGACTCTTTTAAAAAACTGGCAAACCATTTTTGGCCGGGACCGCTAACAATGGTTCTCAAGAAGCAGGCTGCGGTTCCCGATATTGTAACCGCAGGTTTAGATAGCGTTGCTATCAGAATGCCCGATCATCCTATTGCCCTTGAACTGATTCGAAACACAGGTCCGCTTACCGCACCCAGTGCAAACCGTTCGGGGAAACCCAGCCCCACAAGAGCAGAACATATAATTGAAGATTATGGCGATAAACTGCCTGTTGTTGACGGAGGGAGTTCAACGATCGGCCTTGAATCTACAGTACTCGATTTAACTTCCAAACAGATTGAAATTCTTCGGCCCGGTGCAATCTCTGCTGAGATGATTGAAAACCTGCTAAAAACAGAAGTTTTTAAATCTACTGATCACGCTGCTGACTCTTTACCAAAAAGTCCCGGTGTGAAATACACACACTATAAGCCAAAAGCCTCCGTGAACTGGATTCATTCGGTTCCTTCTCAATTCGACTCCAAAACCTTCTACATTTTGCACTCAAAAATGTCAGGTAAAACGGAAAAGAATGTTGTTACCTGCAACGGCAATTTCGACCTGCTTGCAAAACTTCTCTATGACTATTTCAGAACAGCTGACCATCTCGGTTACTCTCAAATTTTGGTCGAAACCCTCCCAAAACTTTCACCACACCCTCTGATTCCTCCCCTTAAAAACAGAATCTCGAAGTCTGTCGGAAGCTGAATTTTTACGCTTTAAAGCCCTTCTGCGCACGGTTTTAAATTTTATTTAAAGTTTTTTCTGTTTAAGCAAACGATTCAGAAATAAATTCTTGTTGTACAGCTGTCTGACTTAACGAAATTAAATCTACTGTCAGAATTCTTAACCCCAAAAATAAAACAAGAATAACGATGAAAACTAATCCAATACTAAGATTCCTGATTCTGATTCTTGCTCCACTACTTATGTTATCACTTTTTACCGCATGCAGTGATGACAACGGATCCGCAATTACAGATCCGGATAATGGTGATGCAGAGCAAAATCTGGTAGAATTGGCTCAAGATGACGATCGATTTACTACTTTAGTACAACTAATACTGGATGCCGAACTGGAAGGCACGCTGTCCGGTGATGAATTCACGGTGTTTGCACCAACAAATGCTGCATTCGATGCGCTTTTTGATGTTGTCGACCCAGCTGATCTATCCACCGAGGATATTATAGAAATTTTGACATTTCACGTAACCGCCGGAACAATTCTATCCGGTGATCTCGCTGCGCAGCAAGACGTTGAAATGCTTAATGAAGAGCGCACGCTGGTTCAGGTAAGTGCCGCCGGTGTTTTGATTAATGGCAGCTCAAATGTTATAGAGGCAGATCTTGTCGCTACAAATGGAGTAATTCACGCAATTGATGAAGTACTTCTGCCATCCGCATATCGCGAGCCGAACCTTGTTGATACTGCACGCGAAGCCGGTGACTTTGAAATTCTTTTAAGCTTGGCTGAAGACGTTGGGCTAATCACGACTCTCAAGTATTTAGGTCCTTATACTGCGTTTGCTCCAAATGATGATGCTTTTGCTGCACTTTTTGCAGAAATTGATCCAGATGCATTATCATCTGAGCAGGT
>SKRK01000077.1 GCA_007118525.1 Balneolaceae bacterium | reverse complement strand
ATTTTCTGGTTAGTAGTTTACAGTAGCAGGAATTTGTGCCCAAAGCCTTTGTTATAACAAATTAACAGAAAGATTTAAAGATTCATAATTTGAAAATCATCTTCAATAAAGGGGTTCAGTTTTCGTTCTTGCATTTGTTATATTCCGGGATTATAGATTCGGCTACAAAAACAAAATAAATAATTTTAAAATCGTTCATCTGCGTGAAGCCATTTTCGCTTCTTTATCTTCTCCTTATTTTTTTCGCTTCTTTAGCTGCTCCGGCACACGCTCAGTCGGTTCATACCTATGTAGATTCAGATTCACTTCAGGTAGGTGATATTTTCGAGCTTACTTATGTGGTGGAAGGCGTCTACTCCTCTCTCAGTTACCCAACTGAAGATCAGTTTGAAGATAATCTGGAGGTGTTGTCGAGGCAGCGTTTTCAGCCGGCCGCAAACCGTGACAGCCTGGTTTACAGGATTCAGTTCTTTGGCACAGAGAATATCACCATTGCCTCAAAAGAGATTACGCTTCACCGAAGTGATACTGATACAACCCTGGAAACAAACAGGGTACCTCTCTTTTTTAAAACGGTTTTGGCAGAGGGCGAAGAGGAGTTCAGGCCTTTTAAGCCTATTTTTGAATTTGCCCGATCGCTATGGCCTTTCCTTATTGGCTTGCTTTTATTGGCTATTGCCGGATACCTCTTCTACCGATGGTATACGGCCCGCGAAACCAAACCGGAGCCCGCACCGGTGTCGCCTCCACCTCCGTTTGAAAATCCTTTGAATAAACTCTTAGATCAACTCTCTGAATTGCCTGAAACATCTGCCCTTTCAGAAATGGAAGATTATGAGAAGTACTACATCCGCCTTGGAGATGCCATCAGGCTCTACATTAAAAGAGTATATGAATTTCCAGCACTTGAGATGACCACGCGTGAAATTGTGCTGAACCTTCAAAAGGAACTCGCTTCAACTGAAATCATAAAAATTACCCGTTCGGTGCTGAATGAAGCAGATATGGTGAAATTTGCAAATTTCAGGCCCAGCAGAGAGCTGGCGGATAACGTTCTGAATAAAGCCCGTCAATTTGCTGAAACAGCAAGAGCCAACGACACCGAGAAAATTGAGTATCTGAGAATTCGACATGAAGAAAAAGCAGTAGCATCCGTTAATGATACAGCATCACCAAAAGAACTAAAGGTGACGTAACATGACCTGGGATAATCCTGAATATTTTTGGCTTTTATTAATCATCCCACTCTTCCTGGGATACCTTTTATGGCAATTTTTCACAAAAAGGAGTTCTTCATTAACCTTTTCATCACTTGAAAAACTGAAGGGCATCAGTGGCAATTACCGCGTTTGGCTGGTTTGGTTTACACCTCTGTTATACACCGTGGCATATACGCTTTTTGTAGTTGCCCTGGCCCGGCCGCAGCTGCAGAATACAACTGTGGAGAGAAGCGCAGAAGGAATCGATATTGTAATCAGTATTGATATCTCCTCTTCGATGCTTGCTGAAGACATCAAGCCCAACAGGCTTATTGCGGCCAAAGAGGTTGCCGCCGATTTTGTAGAGAAGAGGGTGTCCGACCGGATTGGCATCAATGTATTTGCACGCGAAAGCTTTACAGTAGTTCCGCCAACCCTCGATTACGGCCTGGTAAAAAACATGCTCGAAACCGTAGATCTCGGTATGGTCCGTGATGGAACAGCAATAGGGATGGGTATTGCCACTGCAATTAACCGCCTCAGGGATTCAGAGGCGGAGAGCAAAGTGATTATTCTGCTTACTGACGGAATGAATAACGCCGGAGAGATTGACCCTGTAACCGCCGGAGAGATGGCGGCAGCTTTTGGAATCAGAGTCTATACAATCGGTATTGGCACCCGAGGAACCGCCCCCTACCCTATTGACGACCCGATTTTCGGACGCCGCTACCAAAACGTACCTGTTCATATCGATGAAGAGATGCTTCAGCATATCTCAAACATCACCGATGGCAAATACTGGAGAGCAACCGACCTGGAAGAGTTTATTGAAGTATACAATGAAATTGACCGGCTTGAGCAGACCGAAATTGAAGAGATTATCTATATCGACTATGAAGACCTCTACCCTCTGTATATACTGGCAGGAATCGGCTTTCTCCTTACCGGATTTATAAATGAACGTTTTATGACCCGTTCGCCGTTATTTCACCCTTAGCCCACGCTTCACTTCGCAGTGAGAAAAGCGGGTTAGAATCAATATCTTTAAAGGTTATTTAAATAAACTTCGATTTGATTTAACCTTGCAAAACCTGATCCGCTTGTCGGCATATCACTATAACCCGAAACAATTGCTAAACTATTAAGAATTACCTCTATTCATGATTGAACAGGTTCGATCTTCCATCATAAAGTATTTCCCGGAAATTTCTGCCGAAAAACATCTCGACGGAAATCATAATATCCGCCTTAAAGGATTTTCCGGTTCTTCGGGGATTTTTGTTCTAAGTGAATTGATCCGGAAGTATTCACCTCTGCTCTATGTCGTAAAAGATTTTGAAAGAGCGGCAGCTGTTGCATCCGATTTTGAACAGCTCGCCAATGAAAATATACTGCTTTTCCCTCCGCTTCGCAGAAAGCCCTACGACTCGGAAAAAATACTCGACATGTCGATCATGGTTCAGCGCTCCGAGGTGCTTGAGAAAATAACGCGTAATGAGGCTTCGGTTATTGTAGCATCTGCAGATGCCATTATCGAGAAACTGGTACCGGCCGATCATTTTCACAAATCATCCATACATATAAGTAAGGGAGATATCATCCCGCCGGAAGAACTCTCTGCAAAGCTGTCGGACCAGGGTTATCAGGCTGCCCGGTTTGTAGATGCGCCGGGAGAGTTTGCAATCAGGGGCGGAATATTTGATGTATTTCCATTTTCGGGTGATTACCCGGTTCGGTTTGAATTTTTTGGAGATGAGATCGACTCCATCCGTGAATTCGATCCCGATTCGCAGCGTTCGGTCTCCTTTCTGAATGAAGCCCGTCTGGTACCGAATGCTTCCATAGCAGAGAACGGTGTAAAGGAGAGCCTGATGTCGTACTTGCCGGAACAGTCGGTTCTCATCATTGAAGAGGAGCAGCTTATACTTTCTGAGATAGAAACCTTTGAACAACAGGCACTGAATACTTT
>SKRK01000304.1 GCA_007118525.1 Balneolaceae bacterium | reverse complement strand
GAGGTGAATCCAGTAGAGCTGGAGAAGCAATTGACGGAGTTTGTGCTTGGAGGAGTTGAAAGAATTAAAGTTTGATTCAAATAGCTATTTATAAATGTGCTTGGATTTTAAAACGCATTCTAATATTTACCTAAAGTCAACGAATTAAGTAGTTATTACAGATGTTTAAATTGAACAAATTATTACAAATATGTTTTCAAAATTTAGATTAATTGTAGAATGAAAAAAATTACGTTACCCTTGCTTTTTCTGTTTTCGTTCTTAACAATTTCATGCAGTGAAGATAAGGAGCCATCAGTGAGTACTTCTGCAATTTCAGTGACTGCTGCTGAAATTGAAACAAGAGATCTCTCAGACAGTTTTTCCATTTCTTCTGAAGTGGTTGCTTATAAACGGGCTTATGTGGCATCACGAATTTCCGGTTTGGTTGAGGAGGTCCACTTTGAGGAAGGGCAAGCCGTGTACCTCGGAGATATATTAGCCCAAATTGATGTAAGGCTGCAGCAATCACAGCTTCGTGAGTTAAGGGCTGTGCTTGAAGAAGCAAGAGATATCAGAGAGCGCAATGAAGTGCTGTATGAACGAGATGCAATATCGCGTGCCGAGCTTTTATCTTCTCGCCGCAATCTGGAACAAGCAGAAAGTAATGTAGAACGTCTTGAACTGGAAATAGAATATGGTACTGTGCGTGCACCAATCAGCGGAATGATCACATCCCGACTGGTTGAAGTAGGTAATAATGTTTCCGTAAATGAGCGCATGTTTACCGTAACGGATATGGATCTTCTGGTGATTCGACCCGGTGTTTCCGAATTGAACCTCGCCGGACTTGAAGAAGGCCAATCCGTTGACATTCACCTTGATGTCTATCCAGACAGATCTTTTGAAGGATCTATTCGCAGAATTTTCCCAGGTGCGGATGCCGTAACCCGCCTTTTTACGGTTGAAGTTGAACTTCACCAGCAGGAAGACAAACCTGTGGTTCGCCCCGGCTATCTCGCACGTGTTCGCTTTTCGACTGACGAGCGCCGGGAGGTACTTACGGTTCCATCCGAAGCTGTTGCCGAACGCGATGGTGAAAAGGTTCTGTTTGTATTGAATGAGGATGAGGATATAGCAACTATGGTACCTGTGGTAATTGGTGTACAGAGAGATGGCTACGCTGAAGTTCGTGACGGAATTGAAGCCGGCAGAAAGGTAGCCGCCGCTAATCTTGATGCTCTTGAAGACGGTACGGAAGTGCGGGTGGTGGGCACATTCAGGCGTTATGGTTTCAGAAACTGAGGACTTTATGAGCAATGAAACCGACGATTTATCCAAAAAATACAGCGGCATCTCTGCCTGGTCCATTCGCCGCCCAATCAGTACGTTAGCCATCACCTCGGTCGTGCTTGTACTTGGCATTCTCTTCTCTGGCCGCCTGGCTGTTGATCTGATGCCGCAGATCGACTATCCCCACATTCGGGTGGTGGTGAACTACCCTGGTGTTACACCGGAAGTAATCGAAGAACAGCTTACACGGCCACTTGAAAGAAATCTATCTGCCACTGAGAATCTGGTGGAAATTCACGGTCGCGCTTCCGAGGGGCGAACCTATATCGAAATGTATTTCGATTTTGATACAGATATCGATATCGCACTTCAGGATGCCAGCCGGCAGCTTGAACGGGCCCGGACCGAGCTGCCCGATGGTATCGATCCCCCCCGGATCATGAAGATGGACCCGTCGCAAAATCCTGTCTTTGAACTGGCTATTTCATCAGAGGTCCGTTCACCCATCGAGGTGCGTGAATGGGTCGATCAGCGTCTGCTTCCACAGCTCTCATCCATTCCTGGAGTGGGTACCATCGACCTTGGCGGCGGCAAAGAGCGTGAAATTCAGGTGGTGGCCGACCCCGAACGGCTTCGCTCCTACGGCCTCACAATCGATCACATCAGCACCCTCCTGGCCGGACGTAATATTGATACTTCGGTTGGAAACATTACATCATACGAATATGATATTCTTGCGCGCACTGAAACCCGCTATCGCTCATTCCGCGATGTAGCCGACACGCGAATTCCAATCCGGCAAACCGACCGAACCATACGCCTGGCTGATATCGCTGATGTAACCGACAGCAACCGCGAGCAGAGACTGTTTGCATACCTGAACCGTGGCGAATCGGTACAGGTGTCGATCATGAAACAGCCTCAGGCAAACACCGTGGGCGTCATCGAAAATATTCAGAACCGGGTGGATGAACTTCTCGACTCGGGATACATCACCCCGGATTACGATATTGAAGTGATTCGTGACGATTCGTTTTTTATCACATCATCCATTCAGTCGGTAACTACAGCTGCTGTTTTAGGCGGCCTCCTGGCGATGATCATCATCCTGCTATTTCTGGGGAGTATCCGGCGTTCACTCATTGTTGCATTGATGATCCCCGTGGCGATCATCGCCACCTTTGTACTCATGAATGCCGGCGGGCTCACATTAAACATCATGAGCCTTGGCGGGCTTGCGCTTGGCGTAGGGCTGCTGATAGACAACGCCATTGTGATGATCGAAAATATATTCCGGCATCAAACCGAACTGGGAAAAGATCCAAAAACTGCCGCTCATGAAGGCTCCAGAGAGGTTCTTTCTGCCGTGGTTGCCGGCACGATGACCAACCTTGCCGCCGTGCTGCCTTTCCTGTTCATCACCGGGCTGGCTGCACTGCTGTTCCGTGAATTGATCTTCACTATCGCCTTTGCCATTATCGCATCTCTGCTGGCGGCAATCACACTGGTTCCCTCACTAACGGCAATGTTCAAAGATTCCGGCCAAAACAGGGGGTTGTCAGGCACACGATTTTTCCAGGGTTTTAATCGCGGCTTCGATCGCTTTCGGGATGGTTATCACTCTATACTGGTAAAAACCCTCAAACGGAAATGGCTCTTCATCATCGCATCTGTACTGCTTTTGATAGGAAGCATCTGGATGATCCGCGGACTCGGTACCGAATTTCTCCCCTCTGTTGATGACGGTCGCATCACATTCCGGTTTACCCTACCAATGGGCACGTCCATTGAGCCAACCAACGAGGTTGCAGCCATACTTCAGGACGCAATTGATGAAATGCCTTATGTGGAGACTCAATACATGACCGTTGGCGGTTATTTCCGGGGCGGACAAATTTCCAT
>SKRK01000014.1 GCA_007118525.1 Balneolaceae bacterium | reverse complement strand
TTTACCTCACCGGTTTTGTGGAGAAACTGCAGAAACCTCTGGGCTTCCACTTTTTCATCTTCGTCATCTTTGCCATAGTAATACCCGGTTTTCTCCCGCTGCCTCCAGATATCATCGAGAAACATATCTAAGCCATCAAACACCTCTGAAAGCTCTTCCTTGTTCTGATATTCAAAGAGATTGATCATGCACGGCCTGTGATTTCAAGTGGCCAGCTATCTTCTTTAACCGTTAAACCGGCATAGGTTAGGATGTCCCGAACCTCCTTTTCATCATTCATAAAGTATTCAAGCAGCAGTGGAATCACTTTTCGATTCATTCGCTGCTTCAGCGATATGTGATTCTTCATGAAGTAACTGTGGCCAATTTGAAAGTCGTGGCCTTTCAGCTTTTTAATACGTTCGTTAATCTTCCGAAGCACATCGGCATCATGAACTACCTCACCATTGATCTCATACTTCGGAAACATTGCCTCAAACTCAAACCGGCGCCGGAGTGCAATATCCAGCAGAGCAATGGACTTGTCTGCCGTATTCATTGTCCCGATGATATAGAGGTTCTTAGGCACTGAAAATACCTCGCCTGATGGTAGCTTAGCCGGGATATAATACTCTCCTCCAAAGCGCTTATCGGGCTCTATAAGAGTGATCAGCTCACCAAAGACACGGGAGATGTTGGCCCGGTTGATTTCATCGATGATCATGACGTAATTCCTGCGCTCAGTTACTTCTATTTCACCTGGAGACTTGCCACGTTCAAGAAGCTCATTTAATAGCGGTGTGTAGTATGAAGACAATCCCTGAATTTCCAATACTGACTCTGCTTCATACATTTTTTTCAATGTGTTAATACTTAGCGTATGAGCTGTTCCACCACTGGCTTTCCGAAACTCGATCGATTTATCTGTTACTGCGGTGATGTAGAATGACACACGCTTCATTTCTACTTCAATCTCTTCCACCTCCCCCTCCACTAATGGCTGAATGAAGTCATTAAAGACCTGTTCAAATGATAGCTTTTTGATTTGTGGCTTTTCAGATGCCTTCCAGTTCTTCAGTGCTTTGTCGGCAAGCTTTTTAAATACTCCGTCTGTTCGCTCAAAGGTAAGCTGCTGGCTATTTTCAATATCCGGCCTTAAGCCCTGTATAAAATCCTCATAACTGTAGTTCTGATGGAATGTGATAAATTCTATCTCTTCACTAAGGTGTTTATTGAAAATATCCTTGGCTTGATTGTAATCGTTGATCTCTCGCCCCTCTACAATCTCAGCTGCTCGTTTGATTGTAGTGTAAGTTTTACCGGTACCAGGAGGACCGTAGAAGATCGTATTGAGGGGGTAAGTTACTTTCACAGTTTCTTTTTGAGCTGCCAATTTATCACCTCGTAAAAGTTTTTCTAATAAATCATCGTCAGTTGCAACCTTGTAAATCCAGGGATTGTAGGCTGCTGGAAAAGTTTCCTTGTAACTACTTTTTGAATATTTCTCGACCAGTAACTTGCCAACATCTATTACTGGGTTTAGAAAATCACCCAGGTCTACATGATCAGGATGGAGTTTGACAAAAACCGTATCATGCGCTGTATCATCGGGTGAAACCACTTCTAGTGTAGGATATTTATCAGTCAGTGAGTTTATCTGACTTTTAGAGACATGAAAAGCAAATTCCAGTACATCGTCTTTGAGTTGTAAATAGAACAAATATTTACTTCCAACTGTGATATGTAAATAATAATCAATGGCGGCAGCATAGTAATTGGGGCTCTCATTTGTGAGCTTCAATTCTTTTAAGACAACCCGTACGGCTTCGAAAAACTTTCTGGTCCCAACTTCATGATCAATTTTGTGCACAGTGGCTTGTAATCTCTTCCACTTTGAATCAATTCTGACATTTTCTGCAAGCTCAACCAGAACCTCATATTCCTCTTGGGTGGCTGTAAAGTTCGTACCTTGGTTTCCGACATTTAATCCGGCTAATCTCTCCTCACTCTTTATCTGCTCTTCGGTGATTGGATTATTCACCAGATTATGAGTAATTCGAAGCTGTACCTGGTCAAAAGGTTCATCATCCACAGGTTCGCTGTAATAAGGAGTTTCATCTTCATTAACAGCATCTTCGTAGATTTCTGAGTCCACCTCTGCGAGTGCATAGCATCCTCTCTGTTTACCGGAGGCCCACAAAATCACTTTATCTCCCGGAGTGATTTTTGCCTTATGCGAATTAACTCTCCAGCTGTTTAATACATCATCTTTGAGCGCTTGTACTACATCAAATCTTTCAGGATTTCCCTGAAAGACCCAGTAACTCTGCTTGTCGATGCTTCTCATGTTGATCCAGAGTATATCTTGGAACACCATCCACTTCTGCTCTCCTTGATAGCAATTCTCATCGAGCATTTCTTCTACCATTCCGATTACTTGATCATCATTTTCAACTGCTGGAATCAAGCTATTAGCCAATTCCAGGTAGTGGAAGAACTTCTCTCCGGCCTGTTTAGATACCGTATCATCTAAGATGGACAGTAAATATTTATATGTCTCGTCCTTATATAGCGGATACTTTTCCGGATATCGCATCGATAAGTAAAATGATATTGTTCTCTCATCTTGTTGATGATTCAGTTTTTTACCGTATTTCTCTGATACTTTGGGTTCAAGTTCTGCTGCTCTTCTATTGAACTGATTGAACCTCTCTTTAACACCTTTAGATTGATCATATAAATCCGTAAACATCTGTCGAACTTCTTCCGGATAATACTTGACTGCCTTTATGATGAACCCTTTTGAATTCTGGTAGAGTAAATTGTGAGTTTTTGAGAGTGCCGCTCTTAAGCTTTCTTCAAAATCTTCAGCATTTAGATCAAGAAATTCCCTGAAGTTTTTAACTGCCTCCCACTTATAGAGCTCATCATCGAGTCCGTCTTCCTGAATACAATCTTTGTAACGATCAACCAGGTCTGCAAAGGCATTCTGTTTCTCATTCTGTTCTTCGTTCCACAGATAAGCCTCATGAGAAATCTGGTAAAACGGTTTATCTGAAGTCTGTTTAACTTGGTCGAGAATATTGATGTAATCTGACCAAGTTTTAAATCTCGGGTCAATATTAAGAACCTTTTTCAGATACGGTTTTGTAGGCTTGTTAATGGGCAAGTATTGATCACGTGATATGTTAAATAAGC
>SKRK01000122.1 GCA_007118525.1 Balneolaceae bacterium | reverse complement strand
TGCCAACTGCCAACTGTCTACTATCCCTACACCCCGTTCTTCACAACCTTGTAGATCAAATAGGGCGGGATATTGAGAGGCTCGAAGTCGGTTTCAAGATTGCCAAAAACCTCTTTTACAGGCTTCTTGAGGTGGCCGCTGGTTTGATATGCGAGAAAATGACCGCCTTCTCTCAGAATTTTTTTAGTTGCATCAAGCACGATCTTTTTACGGTCTTTCTTCAAGAAAGAGAAGGGAATGCCTGAAAGCACGTAGTCTACAGCCCCCACATCTTCCGGTTTCAAAATGCTTTCCACGTCACCGGCAAGAATGTTGTAAACTTCAACCCGGGGATCCGGCAAGGTTTTCTTAAGATGAGTTACAAAATTTTTGTTCGATTCAATTAAAATAAGACGTGAACCGGGAGTCATGTTTTCAAGCAGGTATTTTGAAAAGACACCGTTTCCAGGGCCATACTCAACAAGAAGAAAGTCTTTAGAAAAGTTGATGTTGGTACAAACTTTCTTAACACATCGCATTGAGGTGGGCGTGATCGACGCTACATCGCGATCTTTTATAAAAGTTTTGAAAAAATCTATTTTACTCATTGGCTATTAAAAAAATTCAAAGTTCTTTCTCTAAGGTAGCAATTTGATCGCGAATTCGCGCAGCTTCTTCAAACTCCATGTTTTTCGCTGAATGTATCATTGTTTCACGAAGATATTCGAGAAATTTTTCCTTGCTTTCAAATGTAACTTCTTTCATCGCCGGATTGGCTTTGTACTGAATCCCATCTTCGGCAACCCTGACAACCTCAAGATAATCTTTCTCTTTTTCATCCGGTGTATAATCGAGTGTAAAATCCTGTGTTGAGATGAGTGCGGGGTCAACCAGCGGCTTTAACTCCTTCACAATCGTTTTTGGCGTGATGCCATGCTTTTTGTTGTACTCCATCTGAATTTTTCGCCTGCGATTGGTTTCATCAATTACCTTCTGCATGCTTTTGGTTACTTTATTTGCATAGAGAATGGCTTTACCGCCAACATTCCGGGCAGCTCTTCCCACGATCTGAAACAGTGAAGTTTCCGAGCGCAAAAAGCCCTCCTTATCAGCATCCATAATGGCAACAAGGCTTAACTCGGGAATATCAATCCCTTCCCGCAACAAGTTAATTCCCACCAGCACTTTAAAATCTCCGCGCCTGAACTTAAACAGCACCTCAATTCGCTGCATGGCATCCAGCTCACTGTGCATGTATGCGGCGCTTATTCCCAGGTTCTTCAAGTATTCACTAAGCTCTTCACTCAGCCGCTTGGTCAGGGTAATACAGAGCACCCTCTCATTTTTTGCGGCACGAACCCTGATCTCTTCCAGCAGATCATCCACCTGCGTATCAAGCGGGCGCACCTCAATTTCGGGCTCCATCAGGCCGGTCGGACGGATAATCTGCTCAACATAGACGCCGCCCGATTTTTCCAGTTCATAATCATTGGGTGTAGCACTCACAAAAATGGCCTGATTGATCATTGTCTCCCACTCCTCAAACGTGAGAGGCCGGTTATCCAGAGCTGAGGGCAGGCGAAATCCATGCTCAACCAGTTCCATTTTTCGGGAACGGTCGCCGCCATACATTGCGCCGATTTGCGGTACAGACTGATGGCTTTCATCCACCACCAGAAGATAGTCGTCAGGAAAGTAATCCATTAAACAGTAGGGGCGCTCACCCGGTTTACGGGCGCTTAAATAGCGCGAGTAGTTCTCGATACCGGAACAGTAACCGATCTCCTGTATCATTTCTATGTCGAAAAGTGTCCGCTGCTGAAGCCGTGTAGCCTCCAGGAATTTTTGCTCCTGCTGAAGAACCTCTACCCGCCAATGCATCTCATCTCGGATCTGTTGGATCGATTCATCCAAACGTTCTTTGGTGGTTACATAGTGTGAAGCCGGGAAAATTCTGAACTCCTCAACATCGTCGATGATGTCCCCGGTATCCACATTGAATACCTGCATTTTTTCAATTTCATCTCCCCACATGGTTACGCGCAGGCCCTCTTCAGAGTAGGCCGGATAGATATCCACCACATCACCCCGCACACGGAATGTACCCCGCCGAAAGTCGTGATCGCTTCGCGTGTAGTGCAGGTCAACCAGGTCGTAGAGAAGAGTGTTTCTCGGAATCTCTTGACCCACTTTCAGATTTACAATCAGTTTTTCATATTCAGACGGTGAACCAATACCATAAATACAGCTCACCGATGAGACGATGATAACATCCCGCCGGCCTGACAGTAGTGAACTTGTTGCACGCAGCCTGAGTCGCTGGATCTCCTCATTAATGGAGAGATCTTTTTCAATGTATTTGTCCTGTGCGGAGATGTAGGCTTCCGGCTGATAGTAGTCGTAATAGGAGATAAAGAACTCCACACGGTTCTCGGGGAAAAAGTCACTTAACTCCCGATAGAGCTGAGCCGCAAGCGTTTTGTTGTGGCTCATTACCAGGGTGGGTTTTTGAACATTCTCAATCACTCCGGCCACTGTCCGGGTTTTGCCTGAGCCGGTAATTCCCAACAGGGTTTGGAATTTATCGTTTTGATGAATCCCTTCCGTAAGCTCTTTAATGGCATTGGGCTGATCGCCCGCCGGTTCCCAGGGTGAGTGTAATTTAAATTGAGACATATCGTCCAAAGATAACGACATGTAGACTTGAATAAAACAAAAGCTTCAGGAAATCATTCTCTCATTGTACATTTAAGCGTGAATTGGGGTACATTAAAGCCGTCTTCAACCCCTCTCTGTGGCTTGTATGAGCATAATAGGCAAGGAGGTTGACAATCAATTTATCTCAGTACTTTTTACTCAATACCTTATACCAGCCATAAAATGCCCGATAAAGACCAGCTCAAGGAACAACGTCAGCATATTGATAAAATTGATGAACAGATTCTGGACCTGCTTCAGCAGCGAAAAGAGGTAGTGCAGGATGTGATCAAGAGAAAGGTGGAGAACCAGCTCCCCGTTTTTGTTGCCGGGCGGGAACTGGAGAAAACCGATTCCTTCCGTAAAAAAGCCTCTCAGCGCGGGCTCGATCCCGATTGGGCCGAAGATTTTCTGAGAATGGTCATGGCGGCTTCAAGGGCAGAACAGTCTGCGGAGAGATTCCCCCGATCAACTGAAAAGCCGAAACATATCCTCTATGTGGG
>SKRK01000251.1 GCA_007118525.1 Balneolaceae bacterium | reverse complement strand
GCTGCCTGGTGTAAAAATCGAGAAAAAAGTGGCGATCGTCGCTATAATCGGCCGGACGAATTCTTATCGGCTGCTCCTGTGAACCGCCACTGATTGTCTCTACATTGCTCTCTCCATCCTGCTGCGAAACAATCGAGGTCAAACGAAATGACCCAAGTTCCACAACCGACTTCACCCCAAAAAGGGCCCCGCTACCGCGAATAAGTGAATTCCCGGTATTCATCGTCACATTCCCCATCTCTATGCTTTTGATGATCTCATCCTCATACCCCTCATAGAGAATGCTCAACCTGTTCTGGTAATCAAAAGTCCGCTCGGTATCCCAGTCGGTCTGAATGGTAAGCTTATCACCTATGGTGCCCTGTATATTAAGCTGAAGACTCTGATCAAAGGTAGGGTCGACCCGCGTTTGCTGATCCAGCGGCAGGTTCGGGTCTTCAGATTTCTGGATGGATGCCCCCACATTCATCGAAGCCACACCGTTAACGCGCAGGTTCACCTCGGGTGTCCCAAAAATGGTTGTAAATGCCGATTCACGCCCCCCCGGAATAGTCAGGCTGAAATCAAGCAGGCCGCGCTGCCTCTCCTGGCGAAGCTTTGATTCTTGAATTAACTGTGTCCAATTTTCCTTTATGGCATACTCCTTATGCAGTTGTGCATAGTCTCTGAAACTCATCGATACGGGCACCCCCGAACGAATGCCGGCCACTCTTCTTTCAGCTAAAAATCCGCCATCAGGACGTGTCTCCACAACAATTTCTTCGCTTGGCAGCGTTATGTAATAGAGCCTGGGAATAGGCCTGACAAAAGGATTGGCAACAAAATCACCGTATTCGGTGCGAAACGTATTTAGAAATTGCGGATCTGTTTCAGGCACCCAAACCGTATCAGCATCGGCTTGAACTTGCGTCTGTTGAGCATATACCCCGGGCGTAAATGCGAATTGAAAAATGCACCCCATCACCAAGAGTTGATAAAAACGACGTAAATTGTGCACAGGATTACACTACATTATCGGGACCCGCGTACCGGGATTATAAATAAACTGAGATTTAATACGCGTATTGTTTAACGTCGTAACAGTTTTGCGATAGAGAAATGGGATATTTTAATTAAAACAAATGGGTGCAGCACAATAATAAACTATTCACAAATATGTTGAAAGTTAAAACCATTATTAATTCAGGCTCAGGCCATAGCTATGAGTTTGTCTGCCTTTACTACAAAAATTTATCCGTTGGTAACTATTTAAATAAATCATCAATCTGAATCTTTCAGCTTTAAATTGAGGTCACTCTCACGGCTTACAACATAAAAAGAGTACTTCTGTTCCGTTTCTATAGCACTTATATTTAGCGTCATGTTCAATAGCGTTCAATTACATATACTCAGAAAGCATATTGGCCCGTTCCTTTTCTGTTTTCTTACGATGATGTTCATTCTGCTCATGCAGTTTTTGATTCTTCACGTTGATAAACTGGTTGGGAAAGGTCTGCCCATATTTATTGTTATTGAGCTGATTCTTACAAACCTTGCCTATATGGTTGTATTAGCCATTCCGGTTGCGATACTTGTATCTACACTGATGGCATTCGGTCAGTTTTCTGAGTGGAACGAGCTTACCGCCGTGCGAGCAGCCGGAGTAAATCCTTTTCGATTGATGAGCCCGGTATTGGTACTCGGGATTCTTTTTTTTGGTTTTACAGCCTATTTCTCCAATTACATCCTGCCGGAAGCGAATCACAAAGCCCGTTCTCTTTTCCTGGACATCCGGATGCAAAAACCGGCTTTTGATCTGCAGCCGGGTATATTTTATGAAGATATCGATGGCTACACTTTCCTTATTAAGGAGATAGACAGCGAAACCGACTCCCTGTACGATGTAAGAGTATTTCAGGATAAATCTAACGATCGAAACCAAGCTTTTATCAATGCTGAACGCGGCTGGCTGGAAAGCCCTGACCAATACACCCTTTCACTGTTTCTGTATGACGGGTCTGCCTTAAGATATATTCCCGGTGTGCGGCAGGTAGATGAAACCCTGGAACGCACTTACTTTAACAAATACCGGATGAGCTTTGACCTTTCTGATCTCGCCTTCTCCCGATCCAACCCCGACCAGCGAAGCCGTACCGACAGAACCATGACGGCTCAGGCCATGCTGGCAGTTATTGATACTCTGCGCAGTGAACAGCAAAACGAGTACGAAAAGTTTAGGGATCGAACCAACCAAACAACCACCCTGCCTTTTAAAACTGAAGTGAGCAGTGCCCTGAGAATGATGGATGAAAAAGTACGTGATACCCTGCTGATCTACGATAGTGAATTTATTGCACTGCAGCACCTGATCAATCCAACTTCGAAAGTCGGCACACTTAACCGGGCTATCCACTCTTTGGAAAATTATCGCACAGAGCTGAACAACCTTAAAAGCAATACAGGCTGGCGGGATTTTCGAGTTGCGGAATATATGGTTGAAGTTCATAAAAAACTCTCAATTCCCTTTGCCTGTTTTGTATTTGTTCTTTTGGGTGCTCCAATTGGAATGCTTACCCGTAAGGGCAATATTGGAGTGGCAGCACTTATCAGTGCAGGCCTTTTAACCGTTTACTTTATTGCAATCATACAGGGTGAAAAATTGGCTGACAGAATGATAATCAGCCCCTTCCTGGGTATGTGGGGTATTAACATCCTCTTCTTAATCATTGGCATAATACTTACCCTACAGGTGAGTACTTCTGTTCGGCTGAGTAATCTCTGGAGCCGCGATGAATAGAATAGACCGCTACATTTTTCAACGCCTGTTCATAATCACATTTTTTGTACTGGCTGTACTGATCATGATTTTCATGATTGTCGATTTTTCTGAGAACAGCGATGATTTTGTAGATAAAGGGGCAACTTTAAAACAGATATGGAGTGAGTATTATCTGAACTACATTCCGGAGATGACAAGGCTGGTATCACCTCTTGCTGTACTGGTAGCCTGCCTCTTTCTCACGGTTCAGATGACTGAAAGGCTTGAGATCATTGCAATTAAGGCGTCCGGTATAAGCCTCTACAGGCTTTTAATGCCCTACCTGTTTTTCGGCATCTGCCTGGGTGCTGTTGTAAGCTACCTGGATGCCTATATAATCCCTCAATCCAATGCCGATCGAATCGCTTTTGAACAGGAGTATCT
>SKRK01000032.1 GCA_007118525.1 Balneolaceae bacterium | reverse complement strand
ATGACACCGTTGCCCGTGGTTTGGCCGGCCAGGCTGGTGCCCGCGCTTCGTGCGGTTATGGAGAATCCCTTCTCTTTCGACTTCCGTACCAGCGAGCGGATATCATCCAGGTTTTTCGGGAAAGAGACTCCCTCGGGAAGCTCTTCGTAGAGAGAGGCATCGGTTGAATAGAGACGGCGGGTAAGGATGTCGGTCTGGATCGTGGACAAGGTAAATTGTGATTTATAAACGGTGTTTGTCTGGAATTAAATAAGTGTAGGTCGAAATCTGCATCATTTCAACTCAAAGGCTGAAATTACTCTTCATCTTCGCCACAATCTCATCCCCGATGGCGAGGCCTGCCGTCGCTGCCGGGCTGGGCGCATTCAAAACATGTACTTCGCGGTCGGTGGTTTCAAAATGGAAATCATCCAGGATCTCACCGTTTGGAAGCAGGGCCATGGCGCGTACACCGGCCGAGGTTCCATTGAGGTTTTCAAGTTTAATGGATGGAATCAATTTGTGAAGGTTCTCAAGGAATCCTTTTTTCGACAGTGAGCGGTACATCTCATCCAGCCCCATTCGCCAGTGTTTGCCGGCCAGTTTCCAGAAACCCGGAAAATCGAACGTTTCAATCGTGTCGTCCAAATCGAACGCGGTTTTGGTATATCCTTCCCGCTTGAATGCAAAAACCGCGTTGGGCCCGCACTCAACACCCCCCAGAACCATCCGGGTAAAGTGTACACCCAGAAATGGGAACTCCGGATTGGGCACAGGATAGATCAGCCCTTTTACTTTATGCTCAGAGTCCGGTGTCAGTTCAAAATACTCTCCCCTGAAAGGCACAATTTTAATGGGCGATTTTACCCCGGCTGCCCGTGCAATCCGGTCGGAGTGGAGGCCGGCACAGTTGACCAGGTACCGTGTTTTAATCCGGTCTTTTGTGGTTTGAACAGTGACAGCGCCGTTGGTATGAAAAATTCCCTGCACGGCACTGTTAAAACGGATCTCACTTCCGGAAGCAGTAAGTTTCTCCGCCAGCACCCGGCAGACGCCCGCAAAGTCCACAATTCCGGCGCAGGGCACGTGTATGGCCTGTATTCCGTTTACGTACGGCTCAATTTCGCGCATCTCCTGCTGACCGATCATCCGGATGCCCTCAATTTCATTTTGAACGCCGCGGTCATAAATTCTGTCAAGCGCCGGCAGTTCCTCCTCATTCGTTGCCACGATAATCTTACCGCAGATGTCGTATGCAATCCCGTTCTCCTCACAGAATTGATTCAGCTGGTGCCGCCCGTCAATACAGTTTCGCGCTTTGTAGCTGCCCGGTTTGTAGTATATTCCGGAATGAATTACACCGGAATTATTCCCGGTTTGATGAGCCGCCACTTCAGGCTCTTTTTCGACAACCAGGATAGCAGAATCGGGATAGGCCAGGGATAGTTTGTAAGCCGTGGACAAGCCTACAATACCTGCTCCGATAACGGTGAAGTCGTAAATCATAATCAGTTGAATCTGTTTGAAACTGAAACTGTAAAATAAGTGTAACAACTACCTCTATACGTACTACAACAGGTTGAAAAACGTATTAGATAAAACATCTTACCATAATAACCCTTATTTTAAAACTCTTCATTAAAAACCGGTCATATGCATATGTTTAAGATAAAATTGATACTACCGCTCGCTCTGCTCTTTATGGTTTCAGCATGCGGGGGAGAATCACAAAATGAGTCACAGGCCGACAGGAGCCATGAATCTATTGTTGAGAATGCCGTATTTGCCGATCTCGACGGAAATGACGTCAGTATTAAGGACTTCAAAGGTAAATTTGTAATGATCGACTTTTGGGAGTCGTGGTGCGGGCCCTGCCTGCAGGTGTTTCCCTCACTGGATCAGCTGCGCGAAGAGTTCCCCGACAACTTTGAAGTATTAGCGGTAACTGTAGGGTTAAATGAAGGCCCTGAAGATGCACGCGCTTTTGCTGCGAAACACGACTACGATTTTAACTGGCTTTATGATGAACATGGCGTGTTTACCCAACTCGGTGGGCAGGGAATTCCATTTAAAGCCTATGTAGATCCGGATGGTAATTTTATAAAAATAGAGATGGGCTCTCACGGGCGTGAGGGGGATTACAATAGAACCAAAGCGATGATTCAGGAATTTTTCTAAACCTGAACCATCAACGCAGAATCGTTGTTAAAAAAATGAATACAATTTACACCTAAAAAAGAATAATGGAACAACAAGTAGAAAAGCTGCCATACAAGGTCAAAGATATTGGATTGGCAAAGTATGGCAGGGATGAGATAAGATTGGCTGAAGCGGAAATGCCGGGCCTGATGGCCACCCGCGAAGAGTTTGGAAAAACAAAGCCGTTGAAAGGGACGCGTATTGCAGGCTGTCTGCACATGACGGTTCAGACTGCTGTTCTGATTGAGACTCTGGTTGAGCTTGGAGCAGAGGTGCAGTGGTCATCTTGCAATATCTACTCCACACAGGATCATGCCGCAGCCGCCATCGCAGAATCGGGTGTACCGGTTTATGCATGGAAGGATATGACCGAGGAAGCGTATGAGTGGTGTATCGAACAAACACTCTTTTTCCCGGATGGTGAACCGCTGAATATGATTCTCGACGATGGTGGTGATCTTACCAACATGGTGCTCGACAACTATCCTGAGCTGGCCAAGAATATCCGTGGAATCTCTGAAGAGACCACTACCGGAGTATTGAGACTCTATGAAAGAATGAAGAAGGACACGCTTGCGATCCCCGCAATCAACGTGAATGATTCTGTAACCAAGTCGAAATTTGACAATAAGTATGGCTGCAAAGAGTCTTGTGTGGATGCCATTCGACGGGCTACCGACGTGATGATGGCCGGTAAAGTGGCTGTTGTGGCGGGTTATGGCGATGTGGGTAAAGGTTCTGCAGCATCACTGAGAGGTGCCGGTGCACGCGTAATCGTAACCGAGATTGATCCTATCTGCGCGCTACAGGCGGCGATGGACGGCTATGCCGTGAAGAAAATGAAGGATGCCGTGAAAGAGGCGGATATCGTTGTTACCGCTACCGGTAATAAAGATATTCTGACCGCTGAGCATTTCGAATCGATGAAAGACAAGGCGATTGTAGGTAACATCGGCCACTTCGACAATGAGATTGACGTGAAATGGCTCAAGGCCAATGCAGAGGAGGAGAATAT
>SKRK01000151.1 GCA_007118525.1 Balneolaceae bacterium | reverse complement strand
TTCGCAAGCTTCTCTTTATAATTCGGTTCTGCACCTTTCTTAAAACTTAAAGATTGAGTCCACTCCGAAAAGTCAGATTAAGTACGGATGTTTATAACAAGCTTAAATAATTTAGACCACAAACCCCTCTCTGATTCTTTAGAGAGGTGATGGGGTGAGTCCGAAACAAGTAAAACTAAATTATTTAAGCTTGTGCCGCTAATTTTCAGAACGCATGACTTTTCAGAGTGGACTCAAGATTACATGATAAATTTGGCTTTTTTATTGAGCCGGCATACATTATAACCCTCATTTTATAACCTCCCCGACATTAACACTATATTAAACTCTTTAATATAATTTTATTAATCTGTAATTATTGAGTATTAAAGCACAGGCCCTCAATTTTATTAGGGCCATTTTCCCACACTTTTGCAGTATTTATTATTTTCATTATAAGAGACATTCAGGCTATTGTATATTAGATATCTTTTTATTTTATTTTAATCGTACGCTTTATACAGGGTAAAATCCGTATTAAACCGCAAATCACTAAATTTTAATCATATGCAAAAAATGCTACTATTTGCAGTGGTTTCTTTATGCCTTCTTTTCACTGCATCAATTTCAAACGCACAAAATACGCTTCAGGGTGAAGTTATAGATTCAAACACCTTTGAGCCGTTATTTGGAGTTTCCGTACTGGATGTTAATGCCGGTACGGGAACAAGTACAGATTTGGATGGACGGTTTTCCATAACATACACCGGCAGTACCACCCTCCGATTTTCATTTATTGGGTACCGAGTTCAAGACATAGAAGTTACCCAGCAGACAACCTCACTCACCGTTGAACTCATTCAGGATATTGCCGCACTTGATGAGCTGGTCGTTACAGGTTTGGCTTCCACTGTAAAACGATCGAATCTGGCCAATGCAGTTTCATCGATTAGCGCACGTCAAATATCAGAAAATACTGATCCTGTCACAATCGACCGTGCGTTGCAGGGTAAAATACCTGGCGTAAATATTCTTCAAACATCAGGTGCCCCCGGCGGTGGTTTCAATGTTCAGCTTCGCGGGATAAGTACACTTGGTGCGGGTGCCTCGCAGCCGCTCTATATTGTTGACGGTGTTTATGTCGATAATTCCATTCTAACCACTGGCCGGTCGCTTGTGAGTGGTGCCGGTGGCACGGTTCAGGACGATGCCGCAAATCGAATTGCCGATCTCAATCCGGATGACATTGAGAGCATTGAAGTGCTTAAAGGCAGTTCAGCTGCAGCAATTTACGGTCAGCGTGCAAATGCTGGCGTGATCATCATTAACACCAAGAGAGGCAGGTCGGGCCGTACCAATATTTCCGTAAAGCAGGATATCGGTTTCAACAGCACACAGAAATTTTTGGGCAGAACGGAGTGGACAGAAGATCGCATCAATACATTTTACGCCTCCAACCCGGCCAGGGCTGCTCTGGAAGTGCAAAGATTGAATACAGCCCGGCAAAACGGCAATGTACGCGATCTGGAACGTGAGCTCTATGGTGAAAACGGCCTGATCAGAAATACCATAATCAGTGCCTCAGGCGGCGACAACAGAACCCGCTTTTTTGTGTCAGGAGCTCTGAACAGTGAAGATGGCATCATTAAAAATACCGGAAATGAAAGGTCATCTTTAAGAGTGAACCTCGATCACAATATCAGCCCTGCATTTCGCATCTCATCCAACTCAAATTTTGTTGTTAATGATCAGGACAGAGGCTTTACGGGTAACCAAAATAATACCGGCGGTTCAATCGGATATACTTTAGCCTACACGCCTAATTATGCCTGGGATATTCTCAGACCGTTGGAAGGCGGGAATTATAATGATAATCCGTATTTCGCTGAAAATCCTTTTCGTTTACGCGATGTAGCTACTAACAATCAGCTGATTCGACGTTTTGTGCAGTCTTTCCAGGTTAATGCAGACCTGTACCAGGGTGAAAGCTCCATTCTTTCGATTAATGGCTCAGCAGGATTTGACTACATGAATGCAAAATCCAGAATTTATTTCCCTGAGTTTATGCAGTTCCAGCGTAACCTCCCACTGCCCGGTGATATTATCAGCACTCGGCAGGAGGTGTTAAACACCAACCTTCAGGCTATTCTGGTTTATAATACAGCATTTGAAGAGTTCGATTTGACAACACAGGCCGGTTTTTCAAGATATTCGATAGAATCTCAACTCGACAGGGTAAGAGGTCAGGGACTGTTACCGGGACAAACCAATATTGAAAATGCGGCTAATCGGGTTGTTAACCAGAACTTTACGGAATCGATCGATTTCGGTTATTTTGCCCAACAGGAAGTGAACTGGGCCGACAGGATTATAGCTACCGTTGGAGCGCGACTCGATCGCTCTACCCTGAACCTGGATCAGGAGGAGTTCTATTTCTTCCCAAAAGCTTCTATGGCTATTAACCTCACCAACTTTGATTTTTGGAATTACGATCTCTTTAATCAATTCAAGCTGAGGGCAGCTTATGGTGAAACCGGTGGAACACCCAATTTCGGTGCTACTTTCTCAAGCCTTGGAAGTGCCACATTTGCCGGACAGGTAGGGGTTATTGCACCTGTTACAAGTGTCGATCCCGACCTGAAGCCTGAAACGGCGAGAGAAATTGAATTTGGCGCTGATATTACCGTTCTGAATGGTCAGGTTACACTTGAAGCCACCTACTACAATAAGGAGGTAAAAGACCTGATACTTGGGCTGGCAACTGCACCGGCCACGGGTGTAAATAGTGTTCTGACCAATGCCGCCGATCTGACAAATAAGGGGATCGAGCTTGGTTTGACTCTCAGACCTATACAGCAGAGAAATTTTACCTGGGATTCCAGAATACTTTGGTGGAACAATAGAAGTGAAGTTACCAACCTTTCGATTCCGGCGCAAACTGTTCAGGCTCTTGGATTTGTGGGCTTCGGGGCAGTACGTATTCAGGAAGGGATTTCACCTACTGCCATACTTGGTGTCCCATTTGACCCGGAGGGACCCGGAGGTTTGACTAAGTTTGGAGATTATCAACCCGATTTTCAAATGTCTTTCGGTAATGATTTCTCCATAGCTCAAAACTGGTCGGTCGGTTTTCTGCTGCATTGGAGCAGTGGTGGCAGTAATATCAACCTATCCGAACTGCTGGGTGATTTTGGAGGAAATTCTGCCGATTACTTCCTGGATGGAACTACAC
>SKRK01000004.1 GCA_007118525.1 Balneolaceae bacterium | reverse complement strand
TTCAAAGATTACTCAGATATCGGTTTGGTTTACCTGGAGAGCATATCCAATCCAACAATGCGGGTGTGCGATCTGGAGGCGATTACTGAAATGGCCCATCAACACGGTGCACTGGTTATGGTCGACAACACATTTGCAACCCCCTTCCATATCCGGCCATTAAATTTCGGAGTGGATCTGGTTGCCTACTCAACCACAAAATATCTGAACGGACACGGCTCGGTAATCGGTGGTGCCCTTGTGGCTGAAAGCGGATTTTTTGCTGCTACAGAAATGCATCAATACAGAAAGAACTTCGGCGGCATATCCGGGCCCTTTGACGCATGGCTGACTATGATGGGGCTGAAAACTTTTCCGCTCAGAATGAAGCAGCACAATGAAAATGCAGGAGCTGTTGCTGATTTTCTTCAATTTCACCCGGCTGTTGAGAGAATCTGGTACCCCGGCCTGGCGGGCCACCCTGATACCGAAATTATAAAAAGGATGATGATAAATGGGTTTGGCGGCATGATAGCCTTTGAGCTCAAGGGCGGCATGGAAGCCGGTATCTGCATGATGAACCGGGTTGAGCTCTGCACGCTTGCTGTGAGCCTGGGAACAATAGATTCCCTGATTCAGCATCCGGCATCGATGACCCACTCTGTCGTATTGCCCGAAATTCGGCAGAAAGCCGGAATTACTGACGGCCTTGTGCGGATTTCGGTAGGAATTGAATCTGTTGAGGATATCATTGCGGATCTGGAGCAGGCGTTAACGTAATAGGTTCTGCCGAATACCTCCCTTTGGGGCATTATATAGGGTTTTATTTAATTATCTGAACCTTCGTGCAATTTCGTGTCTTCGCGGCTTCGTGGTAAAAAACCAAACCTGATATCCTTGAAACCACACTTTCCCCCCGGTTGCGGCACGGTCCCTTGGAAAGCCCCAAAAAAAGGGTTAGGATTTCAAAAGGGCACATATAAGTTTTCCGGCAGAGACATTTAAATAGTTACCGGACACTTTACCTAATGTCCCCGAAAATTCCGGTCAGCTATCTAACTCATATTGAGAGAATAATCCGATAGTGGATCTGACCCGGATTGGCTGAAGCTATTTTAATTGAAACCGGGTAGCCTTACCTTTATGAAAATTTATGCCGGGCTAACTAAATCCGGTGATTCCCCTTTTTATTTCTGCAACCGTTTCGACATATGAAATCCACATTTGTATTCTTTGATCTTGATAACACGCTGCTTGACCATTCATCTGCAGAAAAATCTGCGCAAAAAATTACACACGAGAGTTTTCCTGAACTGCAGCAGGTGTCTTTAGACGAATGGCTTGAAACCTATCGCGCCATTAATCATCGCTTATGGGAGAGGTATCAGCGCGATGAGATAGACAGGTATGAGCTTCAGAAGACTCGATTTTCTGCTACAATGAAGAGTTTGAATCTGAACCCGGAAAAGAGCAGTGAAATAGGGGCCACCTATATGGAGTTCTATCGCACTCACTGGCAGTGGGTAACCGGCGCAAAGCAGGCTCTTACCAATGTCAGCGAAAAATATAAGACCGGAATTATCACCAACGGTTTTAAGGAGACACAGCAGCTTAAAATTGAACAGCTAAAGCTGAAGAGTTACTGTTCGGAATTTCTGATTTCTGAAGATGTAGGTAAGATGAAGCCGCATCCACTGGTATTTGACAGGGCCACTGAGATGGCCGGGGTGCCGAGAGATCAGATTTTGTACGTGGGAGACTCCTACTCATCGGATATTCTGGGCGGTAAGAATGCCGGCTGGAGAACGGCATGGTATAACGCTCCCGCTGTCGATCAACTCCCGGAAAACAGAGCTGATATCACATTCAGCCGCTTTGATGACCTTCTCGATTTTTTAGATGTATGAAACGGCAAAAAAACAGGCTGTTAAATCAGATTAGAGACGATGTCTATTTCAAATAGAGAAAGTTTAGTTGTATTTTATTAAGATAAGATGCTAACCTTAAAACCATGAAAAAACAATGGCAAAGAAGACATTAAAAGACGTAGAACTGAAGGGCAAAACGGTATTAATGAGAGTGGATTTTAACGTGCCTGTCGAAAACGGAAAAATCACGGACGATAACAGAATTGTTCAGGCTTTGGAATCCATTAAATATGTTACCGATGCCGGGGCAAAACTAATCCTGACCAGCCATCTTGGGCGCCCGGCCGATAAACCGGAACCTGAATACAGCCTGAAACCGGTAGCTGAACATCTGAAAACACTGGTGGATGTACCGGTTCATTTTGCTGAAGATTGTATTGGCGAAAAAGCCGACACCGTAATTGGAAAGGCCGGAATGGGAGAAATTGTTCTTCTTGAAAATGTACGTTTTCACAAAGAAGAGAAAAAGAATGATCCGGAATTTGCTAAAAAGCTTGCGGCCCACGCCGACCTTTTTGTGAATGATGCGTTCGGCAGCAGCCACCGCGCACATGCATCGGTGGCCGGTGTCACTGAGTTTCTTCAGCCTGCCGTTTCAGGGTTTTTGCTTGAAAAAGAGATCCGGTACCTCGAAGAGAGCGTGAATAATCCAAAGCGCCCGTTTGTGGCTATTTTAGGCGGTGCAAAAGTGTCGGATAAAATTGGAGTGATTGATAATCTGCTCTCCAAGGTGGATGCCATCATTATAGGCGGCGGCATGAGCTACACGTTCTTTCGGGCGCAGGGTATGGAGATCGGGAACTCTCTTGTTGAGGATGATAAAGTGGAGCTTGCAAAAGAGCTGATGCAGAAAGCAGAAGAGGCCGGCATAAAGTTTATGCTTCCGATCGACACAGTAATTTCAAAGGAGTTCAGCAACGACGCAGAGCATAAAGTTGTCGATTCTGATGAAATGGAACCGGGCTGGATGGGCCTCGACATCGGTCCGCAGTCGTGCATCGCCTTCGGTAATCAGATCAAAAATGCAGAGACGGTGTTATGGAACGGTCCGATGGGTGTTTTTGAAATGGAAAATTTTGCAGAGGGTACATTTGCCGTTGCCGAATCGCTGGCAGAGGCAACCCGAAAAGGGGCCACTACCATTATTGGCGGAGGCGATTCTGCCGCAGCGATAAAAAAAGCCGGACTGGAGAATGATGTCTCTCATGTTTCGACCGGAGGCGGTGCCAGTCTCGAGTATTTAGAAGGCAAGGATCTGCCCGGCGTTACGGCATTGACGGATAAGTAGCAGGGAAGCAGGTTAA
>SKRK01000031.1 GCA_007118525.1 Balneolaceae bacterium | reverse complement strand
TTGATGCCTGGCAAGCACCACCATTCCATGCACCAGTTCCCGTGAGGGGATCTTCTTCAACCAGTTATTTGTAGAATCAACCTTATCGATGTAGATAAATTCACTTCCAAGCCAGGAGGTTCGGAGATTGTTTTTGAAATAATCTACATCGAAAGGTTTGTCCATAGATCTACTTACCGGTTATAAGCAGGGAATCTTCGGTCCCGAATTCATTTGGAATATAATCGTCCGCTGAATCATCGTTTTCCCATCTTTCACCATCTATAAGATATTTAAAGCGATATTTACTTTCAGGTTCAAGGCGCAATGTAGTTTCCCACCTGCCATCTTTCTTCTTCAGGCTATCGGAATTGGTGTCCCACGCATTGAAGTCTCCTGCAACCTTCACATCTTTATTCGCCCATTCAGCCGGAACCTTAAATGTAACCTTACATACTGTTCTCTTTGGAGTAAATTGTTTCTCTATCATAACATTTAATTATTAAGTGATCTGTTTAAAATAAAATGAAAGATACTTAATTTTATTATGCTAATAAATGAACATAGTAATTATTCCTCAGTATATATTGCATCTACATTTAAAATAATTAATCATTATCCTAACTTAAGCTTTTTTTATTAATCGTGAAACCGTTTCCCGGATAAACGATAAAGCTGTTCTTCCATCGGGAGTTAAACAGTTCTGTATTTCAGATATTCTGAAGCCAATAGGGGTTCGAAATTACTCTCTCTGAAAAGCATCGAAAAGAGCATGAATTTCACCGGGAGTTTCAGCCCGGTTTACACGTCTGCTTAACTGCTCCATTTCGTCAAGAGTATGATTACAAAGTAATGATTTTACAGAGAGGATTGCATTTGTTGTCATACTTAAATCCTTGATTCCCATGCCGAGCAGACATGCAGCTGCAGCAGGTCTCGACGCCATCTCGCCACACACAGATACCGGAATACCATGTTTATCGGCTCCATTCTTGGTCATTTTTATCAGCTTCCATATAGCAGGATGTAATGGTTCAAAAAGTGACGATATTTTTTCATTCCCACGGTCAACGGCCAGGGTATACTGAGTTAAATCATTCGTTCCAATACTGAAAAAATCTGCTTTAGCTGCTGCCATTTCAGCCATTAGAGCAATGCTTGGCACTTCCACCATTATTCCGATAGCCATCTCTGCGTCGAATGGAATATTGCTCTCTGCCAATTGTTCTCTTACGATGCTGCAATGATGCTTCACTTTATCAATCTCATCTATACAGGAGATCATGGGAATCAACATTTTTATACGTTTTGGATACAATCCGGACAGCCGATAGATCGCTTCTATTTGCCTTCTGAGCAGATCGCTTTTATCGAGCAGCATACGAACTCCCCGCCACCCAAGAAAAGGATTGGCATCCTCTTCCACCTCATCGAGCAATTTGTCACCCCCGGCGTCGAATAGTCTTACGGTAACAGCTTCCTCTCCTGAGGCATCTACTACCGAGCTGTAATATTCAACCTGGTCTTCAACATTGAACTCTTTTTTTTGAAATAGAATGGTTTCGGTTCTGAGCAGTCCGACTCCTTTTGCGCCATACGCTTTAATTCTTGGGAGTTCTTCCAGGAATTCTACATTAGCCCTCAGAGAAAATTCAGAACCGCATTTCGTTTTATGTGGCTTTACAGCGATTTTCATCCCCTGTTCTACGTGCATCAAATGCATTCTTTCTCTTTCCCTGTAACTGTTCACTTCAACCGGATCAGGCCAAACAACAATTTCTCCGCTCGACCCGTCCAACACCACATTTGCGCCGTTATTAATATTGAGTGGCCTCCACTCTACGCCTACTATACATGGAATTCCAAGCGATTGACAAAGGATAACGGCATGAGAAGTTAGCCCGCCTCGCCGCATTACAATTCCCTCAATCTTGATTTGGCTGAGCTTTACCATAACGGTGGGAGATATTTCAGAAGCAAATACAACAGCCCCATCACTCACGTCCAACTCTCGTTTCTTATCTTCGGCTGCTTCAATTAACTGGTCGCGGATTGAGACAACATCAATGGTTCGATCATTCAGCCATTCCGACCCTGATGCCTCAATAATCTTAATATATTCGTTAAAACTGCTGAATATGGCATAAACTACACTGTCATTTTCCTGCTCTATTTTTTGGTGAATTGACAGGTGCAGTTCCGGATCATTTAAAATCAGAAGCTGAGCTTCGATTATGGCTGCTGCATCAGCTTCAGCAATATTTTTCAGTTCACTATACTCCTCAGTTAAAAACCCTACTGCCCTCTCAAATTTGGCGAGATGATTTTCAACTTCGGAATCATCAATCTTTTCAGGCCTTACAGTTATTTTTGAATTTTCTAAAATCCATACCTTGCCAATACCCACTCCGGCTGAAGCCGCTATTCCTTTCAGATGACAGGTGCGAGGTTTTTGAGTCATGATGACTCCATTTCAAACTGATTATCAAACAGTTTCGCAATCACATCTGCGGCCTCCTCTTCGTCGGGCCCCTCCAAAAGAAGTTCCATTTCAGACCCACACTCTGCGGCAAGCGTCATCACCCCCAGAATACTTTTGCCATTCACCTTAAATCCATACATGCGTATATAAAAATCCGATTTAAATTGAGATGCCGTTTTTACCAAAACTGAGGACGGACGGGCGTGCAGCCCCTCTTCATTTTTAACCTTAACTTTTTTTATAACCATGGAGAAAGAATCTTCAATATAGTGCTTGAGAATCAGTATTTGATGCACCCTTGCGAAAACCGGCACTGGTTTTATGTATAAAATCGATGATATTTAACTATTCCGCGCAGGATACTCTTTTTTTCAGCAATAGAATGAAAATAATAAAATTGAGTGTACTCTCTATTAAGATATCTGAACTAATTCCATCCCTTTACCTGATGAGTACGAATTGAGGCTGTCCAAAAAGATGCATTTGATTTATGGATCCCTTAATAATTAAAGTTTACTTCGTGTTGCTTCTATTTAAAGTAAACTAAATAATTTAAGTTATGCTGGAGGCAAATATACTTTTTGGACAGCCTCATCTCACCAAGGCATTTTTTCCTCAGCTTTACTGTGAATTACCCGGGTTAGAAGAGCCTGAGCAGTACACCATTCAGTACTGAGATAAAGAACCCAAACAGAAGAGCCCACCAAAAACTTTTAATTTCAAACCCTTCTACAAGTTTATCTACAATCATCAAAATCCA
>SKRK01000341.1 GCA_007118525.1 Balneolaceae bacterium | reverse complement strand
TCTCCGGCAAAATGCTCAATCAATATACTTACAAAACGTTCCATAGATCCAAATGGAGCACGGTGAATAATAACCGGACGGTGTTTATCATTGTCTGAACCGATGTATGTCAGGTCAAACCGTTCGGGCATTACATAATCGACCTGTACGGTGCCAAGCTGCCATTTCCTGCCAATGGCATCACGAATGATAAAGTCGATTTTGGGGCCGTAAAAACTGGCCTCTCCTAAAGCAACTTTATAATCAAGACTCATCTCATCGGCAACCTCACGTATCTCCTGTTGTGCACGTTCCCAATACTCTGATTCACCGCCATATTTATCTTCATTCTCATCCCGGAATGAGAGACGTATGTCAACCGGCATGCCAAAGGTTTTAAATACAAATTGGGTCAGCTCGATCGTTTTTTTAATCTCGTCCTTGAGCTGATTGTGTGTACAGTAGATGTGTGCATCATCCTGGGTGAATCCGCGAACTCTTGAGAGTCCGTTCAATTCACCGCTCTGCTCATATCGATAAACCGTTCCGAATTCTGCCAGCCGCAGCGGCAGGTCCCGATAGCTTCTAAGATCATTTGAATAAATTCGATGGTGATGCGGACAGTTCATAGGTTTCAGCATGTACTCTTCATCATCAACCTGCATAGGATTGTATTGCGAATCCTGATAGTATGGGTAATGCCCGGAGGTTTTATAGAGTTCGATATTTCCAATATGAGGCGTAATCACCTCTTTGTATCCTCTTCGAACCTGTTCATCCCGAAGAAAAGCCTCAAGAGTTCTTCTCAAAACAGCCCCGTTTGGCAACCATAAAGGCAGGCCCGATCCAACCATCCGATCCATCATATAGATACCAAGCTCCTTGCCCAGTTTTTTATGATCCCGTTTTTTAGCCTCTTCAAGCTGTTCGAGATACTCATCCAGTAATTTCTGTTTCGGAAACGACACTCCATATATTCGAGTGAGCTGTTTACTGTTCACATCACCGCGCCAATAGGCACCTGCCAAGTTTGTGAGTTTAACAGCTTTAATAATGGAAGTATCGGGAATATGCGGGCCGCGGCATAGGTCCGTAAATGAACCCTGCTCGTAAAAAGTGATCGTTCCGTCTTCAAGATCCTTGATAAGATCTACCTTATACTCGTTATTGCGGGCTTTATAGAATTCGAGAGCTTCCTCTTTTGATACTTCTTTTTGTTTGAATTCAGATTTATTTCTGGCCAGTTCGATCATCTTCTTTTCAACTTCAGGAATCTGCTCCTGGCCAAACGGCTCATCGCCAAAATCAATATCGTAATAGAATCCGGTCTCAATAGGAGGGCCAATGCCGAACTTGGCATCAGGATACAACTCCTGCACAGCTTCGGCAAGAAGGTGAGCTGAGGAGTGCCAAAAGGTGTATTGCCCTTCATCACTGTCCCATGTATTTATGGAAATGGTTGCATCCCGGGTAATCGGAACATCAAGGTCTTTAATTTCACCATTCACAGTTACGCTCAATGCATTTCTGGCTAAACCTTTTGATATACTCTCTGCAACTTCAAGGCCTGTAATATTTTTTTTAAACTCTTTTTTTGCGCCGTCAGGAAAAGTCAGGGTTATGGAGTCTTCTGGCATTAATTTATCACTATGGGAAATATGAATATTATATTTTTAATATCTGCTAGGCGAAAAATACAAAATCCTGACATTCCATTAAACCATTATCTATATCATATTTGGTAATTTATACCATCGAGAATAGTCCTTATTATAATTTGTGTAATATTAACAACACATTTTTGCCGCAATTAAAATAAAAAAACGGCATTTCCGAATGGATAAGATTAAAAATATCAATACAGTATCGGATCAATTTTTTGATGATGAAGCGATGTTTCTGTACGACTGTAAAACATTGCTGATTATTGATGCTAATGAAGCCGCAGTACTTAGGTATGGATACAGTAAGGCTGAATTCAGACAAAAAAAGATTTCAGACCTTGGAGAGTACCTTGATAAACCTCCCGGTAATGGTGACTTGAAAACGCGGCACGACTCCATTTGGAAACATTTCAGTAAAACCGGCAAGTCCTTTTATATACAGTTCACCAAGCAGCTTATTCAATACCAAAACAGACAAACCGAGCTGGCTGTTGCTCACGATATTTCTGAAATTTTTAACTCTGCGGATTCTAAGCTGCGACAGCTGCCTAAAGTTGATGTAATCAAAGACCGCTTGCCAATGGCCACCATTGTGTGGGACGAAGAGGGAAATGTAACAGAGTGGCCGGAGGCAGCAAAAGAGATATTTGGATGGAGTTTCAATGATTTGAAGGGTAAAAATCTATTTGATACCGGAATCTTGCCCGAACACATTATAGATGATGCAGAAATAAATCTGAATAATTTTATTCACTCCCGGCAACCCTACCTGACAATAGATTCCAAACATCTAACCAAATCAGGAAAAATCATCTGGTGTACCTGGCATTTAGCTGCTATGTATGATCCGTCAGGCAAGTTGCAAAGTATCTACTCCTTGGTAGAGGATATTACCAGTAAGCGAGTTGCCGAACTCAGCCTGCGAGAATCAGAAGAGCGCTTCAGAATTTTAAGTGAAGCCTCTCTGGTAGGGGTTTACATGACCCAGGGTAAACGATTTAAATATGTAAATCCCAAAATATGTGAAATGAGCGGTTACAGTAAGGATGAACTGCTTGATGATTTCAATCCATTCAAACTCTTTCATAAGGATGATCGAAGCAAAATGGAACGCCTGCGTGAGCTTTGGCAGCAAAATAAAATTGAATTTTTTGAAGAAGAAGTACGCGCATTAACAAAAACAGGCAAGGTTATTCATATTAAAGTATATGGATCAAAAATACTTCTAAAAGATAAACCGGCACTTATTGGCGTGGTTGTTGATCAGACAAAACAGATAGAGGCTAATAAACGATATAAAATTTCTGTAGATAGCTACAGGGCCCTTTTTGACTCGATTGGTGATTCAATTTACATTCAAAATTTGAACGGTAAGTTTATTGAGGTAAATAAGACCGCGCTTGAAACGTATGGATACAGCCGGGATGAAATAATCGGTAAAGACCCCTCTTTTTTGGCCGCTCCGGGAAAAGTTGATCTGGATGCTACATATGAGCTATTTGAAAAGGCACTTAACGGTGAACACCAGCGATTTAAGTGGTGGGGTAAGCGAAAGAATGGAGAAATATTCCCGAAGGAGAT
>SKRK01000008.1 GCA_007118525.1 Balneolaceae bacterium | reverse complement strand
CAGAAAAGGTAATGGGTACCTACCTACTCCTGACAAGCTTTTTTTGTGGCGAATATTCTCACTCCAGCTCTCCCTGGCTGCTGCTTTGAAGCACCTCGGATATCAGCACTTTATATCCGTGATACCACTCCCTGAACCGGGATTTGGCTACTTTATGAACCGGGTTTTTTGCAAACTCATTAATCGCCTCAAGGCTGTCCCAGTAGTAGACAATATTCTCTGTTTTTCCATCTTTACTAAACCACTTCTCCTTGTAAAGATAACCGGGGCTTTTCAGCGCAATCTTATCAATTTCATTATCCAAGGCATGAAATTCATCATTGTAATCTTTTGGTTTGATGATAAATGTGGCGGTATAGATCGGTTTATTCATCTTGAATACGCTGCAGCATGAGTGTGGTTTTCCCTGAACCGCGCGGACCCTTAATGGCCAGCGTGCGCTGATCCCGGTTGATCTTCCCATACAAAAACCGGTAAAAAACATCCGAAACCTGATCAACTGCACGGTTGTGAAATCTGTATAATGCTTCCATAATTGGTTATTTAAACCAACAAATATATAATTAAATTGTGATCTCTAACCAACAAATTAATCTATAATTTGTAAATCTGAGCTTACAATAAGATCTCTAATCCAGTTTGATATCAAACTGCTGGAGCATTCCATCTTCCCTGATCAGGGCTTCAATTCCCTCAATATCACGCGGCACAAAGTCGGTGATCACTTCAACTCCATTTTCCGTTACCACGATCATATCTTCAAGACGCACATAGATATTCTCTTCAGGCACCCTGAACTGGGGCTCGATCACGAACACCATTCCGGGTTCAACCGGAACGGAGTAATCTCCCACATCGTGAACGGCCAGCCCGACACCATGGCCCAGGCCCATGCGTGGATTATCCAGACGCTGACGATAGGAGTCGATAAACTCATCGGCAGCCTTTTTGTAGATATCCTTCGAAAAGGCCATCTGATCAAAAACCGGCTGGAATTGTGCAAGCGCATTACTCATGATCTTTTGCGGAGTGAGGCCAATTTCAATGTTGTTGAGAATCGACTCATAGAACTCAAGGTAAAACGTATAGAGTTCGCGCTGTACCGGGTTAAACGTTCCGTTTGCAGGCCACATCCGGCCCATATCGCTGGTGTAGTAGTTGTAAACCGGGCCATAGTCCATAAGTATCATATCGCCATCTCTGGCTGCCCGCTTGCTGCTGTGGTAGTGATTCATATAGGCATCGGGGCCCACATGGGTCAGGGCATAATACCCTTCGCCATCCACCCCGTTCTTCCAGTAGATATAGCGCGCAATAGCCTCCATCTCCTGAGGCAAAATACCAACCTTTGTAGAGCGCATCGACTCCATAATTGCCTCACCTTGAAGTTTGGTGGAAATGGTGATCAATTCAATCTCTGCCGGGCTTTTGATTTTTCGCAACTCATCCGTGATCGGATCCAGATTCTGCATCTCAAGATTGGTAGTGAGTGACTCCAGGTGCTTGATAAATTCCTGATGGCGGCCGGGTCGGTTGTCAAATGGGTCGTTTTCCCTGTCTCCAAGCGTACGGTTTGCAATCGACCTTGTAACCCCCAGGTTCTCATAAGGACTTAAATGTGTATATACACTTGTGAATTGTCCCATATTGTGCTCTTCAAGATCGGCCTTTAACTGGCTGATATGTTTTACATCATCAATTCCCGATAGCTCCATAACCAATTCAGCATCCTGATAGGATAGAACTTTGCCCTCTCCATATTCCCGGCGTTCAATCCGGTCTTGCAGATAAACCGTAGCTTTTTGAGACCCCCCGTCTAAAATCATGTAGGCATGAGGCGATACAATACCCGATAAGTAGTAAAACTCATTGTTCTGCCTGAAAATCTGAAAACCCATTGGCATAGGCGCTCCTTGTATAATTGCAAACGCATTTCTGCCGATTTCGGAATACACTTGGTTCCGTCGTTCAGCAAACTCCCCGGGCGAAAAGTGAGTTGTGAATAGAGGGCGTTCCTCCTTTTCATAAGAGGTGTTCCAGGTATGCTGGGCGTCTGCTGTTGAAAGTATAGCCGGGCTGATATAGGTGGTGATAAACAGGAGTAGCAATAACTTTGCAAACAGATGAGAGGGAGTAAGCAGCATTTTCATGGCGTTCAGTTTTCAGGGTTCGTTTTTTGAATTGTACGACATTCTTTTCGATAAATACAATACTTTCACTGGCTCTGCTATAGGTTATAATGAAAATAGATTGTAATCAGGGCAAAGAACTGCCATCAACAGAAAAGTGAACTTCTAAAACGAACCGATAAATTCTTATGTTTACCATGCAGGAAAACAACCGATACAAATAGGTAACCTTCACATATAACAGAGAAAGTTCATTTTGAAACTGAATGATATATTTTACAATCAGCTGCTAAAAGCACATAAAGACGCTTCCCGCTGTCCGCCCCCCGAAATGGTGATCCGCTTCTTTGAGGATCTGCTTGGAGTTCTGTTTCCTGAATTTGCAAGACAGAGGTTCTCTGATCGTGAGGCTCTAAAAAATCGTTTTACGGAATTAAAAAACGAGTTTCGAACCATCCTTGATCACAACATCGAGTGTGTGAAAAGTGGCGTGACCGGATTGGAGGATCATTTTTTTAATGAACTGCCAACCATTCATGCAAGACTGATTCTGGATATAAACGCAATGTATGAGGGTGACCCGGCAGCAAGGAGTACTGCTGAAGTGATACGAACCTACCCCGGGTTTTATGCCATTGCGGCTCACCGCATCGCTCACTGTCTTCTTAACCTTGGTGTAAATATGATACCGAGAATTATTTCAGAACATGCGCACAGAGAAACCGGCATCGACATCCACCCGGGTGCACAAATTGGAGATTCACTCTGTATAGATCATGGTACAGGGATTGTAATTGGTGAAACAACGATTATAGGATCTTACGTAAAAATTTATCAGGGTGTAACACTCGGTGGATTAAGTGTAAAAAAAGAGGATGCGCGGAAGAAGCGCCACCCCACAATTAAAGATCATGTAGTAATTTATGCAGGAGCTACCATATTAGGTGGCGACACAGTAATTGGCGAAAACAGTATCATAGGCGGTAATGTGTGGCTGACCAAAAGTGTTCCTGCCCGCTCAAAAATCTACTATCAGGCCAAAATGACGAATGCAAGCGGTGAAACCGATACCATAACGTTTAAATAAACTATGAAACTGGAAGAACTTATTGGCAACACACCACTCATT
>SKRK01000117.1 GCA_007118525.1 Balneolaceae bacterium | reverse complement strand
TGTCCCCCTCCTTCAATAGAATCGTAAATTGATGGAGGCATCATGTCTAAAACAGTACTATTTCTATCTTTTCTGATTCCCATATTCCTGGGATTCTCTCTTCAAATACATGCACAAACCCTTGAAGGCCGTGTTACCGATCGGGCAACCGGTGAACCCCTGCAGGGAGCCACTATTCTTGAAACCGGAACCACAAACGGAACTTCAGCAGCCGGTGATGGCAGTTTTTCTCTGAACCTGATTTCAGATGTGAGCCACATTACCGTCAGTTTTGTAGGATATAAAACAGCAGAAATTCCCTTTTCAGATGCAGACCAATTCCTGACTATAGAGCTGGAACAGCAGGCCATTCTCAGTGGAGAAGTGTTTGTAAGGGCGCTTCGGGTTGATGAATCCACTCCTATTGCCTACACCAATATCAGCCGTGATCAAATTGAATCCAATAATTTCGGGCAGGATATCCCAATGCTGATCAGCACTTCGCCCTCTGTTGTCTCCTCATCCGATGCCGGGGCGGGAATCGGATATACCGATATGAGAATTCGCGGAGTTGACCAGGCACGTATAAACGTTACGGTTAATGGAATTCCGATAAATGACTCCGAATCGCACGGGGTTTTTTGGGTGAATATGCCTGATCTTGCATCATCAACGCAAAATATTCAGATTCAGCGCGGGGTGGGTACCTCTACACAGGGTGCAGGTGCCTTCGGGGCGTCTATGAATTTACAGACTGCCCTGATGAGACCGGAAGCCTATGGTGAGGTAACCCTTGGAGCCGGTTCGTTTGGTACACAAAAAGCCAATGTTCAGCTCGGTTCAGGGCTCATGGATAACGGCTGGCAGTTTGAAGGCCGTCTCTCTAAAATTGAATCTGACGGTTATATAAACCGGGCTGAGGCTGATTTAAGGTCGTTCTACCTGTCTGCAGCCCGCCATGGCGACAGAAGTTTGCTCAAAGCAGATGTCTTCTCCGGACAAGAGGTTACCTACCAGGCATGGAACGGTGTGCCTGAACCAATTCTCAACAACGATGCAGATCAGCTCGACCACTACATCACGCAGCTTTTTCTTAGAAGTGATGATGCAACACACTGGCAAAATAATCTGGGCAACCGCCGCTTCAATCAATTCACCTACGAGAACCAGGTGGATAATTACCAGCAGGATCATTACCAACTGCACTATTCCTACCGTATTCAGGACAACTGGACAGCAAACACCTCACTGCACTATACCTACGGCCGGGGATATTTTGAACAGTTCAGGAATAATGACCGGCTGAGCACATACAGCATCAGTCCCGTTGAAATCGGCAATGAGGTTATTGACCGAAGCGACCTGGTTCGCAGACGATGGCTTGATAACCATTTTTATGGAGCGATCATCTCTACTCAATATGAACAACAGGATCGATGGGACCTGACCCTTGGCGGCGGATACAATGAGTATGACGGTGACCACTTCGGTGAGGTGATTTGGGCGCGTTTTGCCGGCGACAGTGATCTGGGCGATCGCTATTACGATAACAACGGATTTAAAACCGATTTCAATGTTTACGGAAAACTGAACTACTACCTCAGACCACAACTAAATATCTATGCTGATCTTCAATACAGAGCCGTTACCTATCGGTTTCTGGGCCTGCGGGTTGACGGTGAGACAGGTGAAGTAAGCGATGTAACCCAGCAGGAGCGAATCAACTTCCTGAATCCCAAGGCAGGATTGGTCTACCGGTTTGCTGATGGCCACCGGGCTTTCGCTTCTTTTAGTGTTGGCGGAAAAGAACCCACACGCCGCGACTATGTGGATTCAAGTCCGGACAGCCGGCCCGATCCGGAACGTCTTTATGATTATGAGTTAGGATACAGCGGGAGTTTTAGCCGGTTTGAAGTCGGTGTCAATCTCTACTATATGCTCTACAGAGATCAGCTTATTCTAACAGGCGAAGTGAATGACGTGGGTAACACCGTTCGCGAAAATGTAGCTGACAGTCACCGGGCAGGAGTTGAATTCCAGCTTGGAGCACAGATATCCGATCAATTTACGTGGAATGGGAACGTGACCTTCAGCCGGAATAAAATAGATGAGTATGAGTATTTTCTGGATGACTTTGACCAGGGCGGCCAGCAGCGGCAGGTCTTTGAGGATGTAGATATTGCACTATCTCCCGGCACCATCGCCAACTCAATACTTGGTTATCAGCTGGGAAACCTCAAAACCGAATGGACTTCGCGATATGTTTCACGGCAGTTTCTGGATAACACCCAATCGCAATCCCGTTCAATTGATCCCTACTGGGTGAATGATCTGAAGTTTAGCTACGGATTTGCTAACGTGCCCTTTGTCCGAAATATCACGGCTTCACTGCAGCTAAATAATGTATTAAACGAGAAATATGTGAGCAACGGTTATACCTTTGGCTGGATTGCGGGCGGCGAGCAGCAGCATTTCAACTACTACTTCCCTCAAGCCGAGAGAAGTGTGCTGATGAATTTGAATGTGAGGTTTTAACAAACTACAAAAGAACTGGCGCGAGCGTCCCGCTCGTGACAGTTCTTTTCTTTCTACTCAACAATTACATCAATCAACCCACCCCGTCCCGCATAGTTCGACGCACTGCTGAACACAAAATCCTCCGGCTTAAATACAAATCCTGCTTTTACCGGGTTCTCATGGATGTAGTTCAGCTTCTGGTAAAAGATTTTATTACTGTAAAGCTCTTTTGGATGATAATTTCTCTTCCAGACTTGAAAATTTTTATTGAATGATCTCTTTTGGCCCTCCCGGTAAAACAATTCCATCAACCACTCTTTTCTGCTCTCCCTGGGATTCTCCATAATCGCTTTAATCAATTTTTTGGATGTATATCCCCTAAAATCCCGAATAATATCACCCAATTTATTGCTACCCCCTGAACCCACTATCAGATGCAGATGATTTGTCATAATGCAGTACGAATATAAAAGAAGACTCTTCTCTATTTGACAGAACCTGAGGCTATCAATAATGATTTTCTTGTATTCATTGCGGACAAATAAATCTATCCATCCAACAACTGTAAACGTCACAAAATGAGGCATGACCTCATTTCTGATTTTGTACTTTTCACTCATACATCATACACTCTTCTTAAACTCTTTTTATGTATGAGCAAAAATTCCGGGATTCCTTACAGTTTAGATGAGAATTTTAATAAAGTGGAATTAAAGGGCAAACTATCACGAGCGGGACGCTCGCGCTAGTTTGTGAACGGTACTGGCGC
>SKRK01000027.1 GCA_007118525.1 Balneolaceae bacterium | reverse complement strand
TGGCGCCGTGCAATGTCACTCGCTTTCGGGAGTTCATTGATCCTTTTTTGAGTCACTGGTTCACTTTTCTTGTTCGGGGCTACTTTAGCCTGGGTTCGGTCACTGCTCAGCTCAAAACCTGTAGCAATAACGGTTACCCTCAATTCGTCTTCAAACGACTCATCAAGAACGGTACCGAGTATGATTTCTGCATCATCGCCGGCTTCTTGCTGGATGATACTGGTTGCTGTAGTGGTCTCGCGCATACCGAGATTGGATCCGGCTGAAATGTTTACCAGCACATTGCGTGCTCCGCGTATACTTACTCCATCGAGCAGAGGAGAGTTAATCGCTTCACGCGCGGCAATCTCTGCACGGTCCGGTCCGGTGGCCGTTGCCGATCCCATAATTGCAGCTCCACCGTCAATCATGGTTGTTCGCACATCGGCAAAATCAAGGTTAATCAGTCCTGGCATCAGTATCAGGTCGGAGATGCCGCGGGTAGCATTGTAAAGAACCTCATTTGCGTTCTCGAAAGCTTCAATCAGAGAGGTGTTCTCATCGGCCATATCGAGAAGACGTTCGTTGGGTATCACAATAACTGTGTCGCAGTTTTTCTTCAGTTCAGTAATACCTTCCAGTGCATACTTCATCCGAACCTTGCCTTCGCAATGGAACGGAGTGGTAACCACACCAACCGTTAATATTCCTTTTCGCTTGGCAATACCGGCCACAACGGGAGCTCCCCCGGTTCCGGTACCGCCTCCCATTCCCGCGGTGATAAAGATCATGTCGGCAGAATCGACCGCCTCGTCAAGATCATGACGGTTCTCTTCCACGGCTTCCCGGCCGATTTCCGGTCTGGCACCGGCTCCAAGTCCTGAAGTGAGGTTGGCACCTACCTGAATGGCAATATCGGCCGAGTTATTTTTTAATGCCTGTGCATCGGTGTTTAACGCGATGTATTCGACACTGTCGAGTCCTTTTCTGATCATGTTGTTGATGGCATTACCGCCTCCGCCACCAACTCCAATCACTTTGATTTTCGCATTGTCCTGACCTTTTTCGTCAAAGCTAAAGCGTGAGTTAATGTATTCCATAGTGTACTCCTTTATTATGATTGCTAATTGGGTGTTCTGTAGATTGCTGTTGTGTTGGTTGTAGTGTAAAGTTGTTTGGTTCTGTTGTGCCACCAAAACTCGGGCGGCACAATCTCCATTCTCGTTACTATTCGCGTCGGCCCCTGCTTAACAGAAACCAACGCTCATTTTAAAGTTCTTTAAACCAGCTCTTCATGCGGTCGGTGATATTATTCATAACCTTCTCCACACCGGAGCCTTTGGAAGAGGATGGAACCATAGCCTGGCTCTCTGCCCCTCCGGTTTTCAACGCGTGCAGCACAAGGCCTACACTGGTTGCATACATTGGGCTGTTCACCTCTTCGGTTAACCCGCCGGCAAGTCCCAATGGCTTTCCAATTTTTGCATCAAGCCCCAAAACTTCATTGGCAAGGGGACAGATGTTTTTTATGAGTGCTCCTCCGCCCGAGAGTACGATTCCGGCGCTGAGCGAATCGGCATATCCGCTTCGCTTAATCTCGATGGCAATAATCTCCATGATCTCCTCCATTCGGGCCTGAATAATCTTGGAAAGGATACTTTTGGTAATCTCTTTAGGCGGACGTCCTGCAATTCCGGGAATTGTGATCGACTCATCCTCTTCAATCATATCAACAAAGCACTCACCATGCTGATGCTTGAGCTTCTCTGCCTGGTCGTCGAGAACACTTAGCCCCATGCGGATATCATCGGTCACTTTTTTTCCTGCAATGGCTATGACAGCCGTATGGCGGATTGTATTGTCCTGGAACACGGCCAGGTCGGTTGTGCCGCCTCCAATATCAACCAGAACCACACCGGCTTCTTTCTCCTCATCGTCCAAAACGGCATATGAGCTGGCAAGGGGTTCCAGAATAATATCGGCTACCTGGAATCCTGCACGCTCCACACATCGGTAAAGGTTTTTGGCTGCTGATACAAGGCCTGTGATAATGTGAACTTCAGCTTCCATCCGCATTCCGCTCATCCCCACGGGATCGCTGATTCCATCCTGTCCGTCAACCACGAACTCCTGGGGAATCACGTGGAGAATCTGCTGATCTGGCGGAAGCATAATTCGCTGACAATCTTCTAAAAGGCGTTCCACATCCTGTACAGTAATCTCCTTATCCTTGTTGTTGATGGTAATCACGCCTTTACTTCGTATGCTCCGGATGTGATCGCCCGCAATGCCAACATTTACTGAATTCACTTCAATCCCCGAAGCGAGCTGTGCCTGCTCAACCGCTGTTTTAATGGCCTGTACTGTTTTATCTATGTTAACCACCACTCCCCGGTTCAGCCCTTCACTTGGCGCTTTTCCAACACCAAGAATATGAATGCGATCCTGTTCATCAATGGAAGCCACAACGGCACAAACCTTTGTGGAGCCGATATCAAGTCCTACTACGATGCGTTCATTTTCATTTTCCATATTTGACCTTCTTCTATTATTGATTGCTAAATATTTAATTGGGTTTACAATTCACGTGTCACTATTTGATTGCGATAACGCAGATCAATAGTTTGGAATGACCGGATACCCTTTCTGGCCACTACTTCTGAATAAAAATTTGCCCAGTACTCAAGGCGCTTGTCAAACTCCTCATGGCCAAAAATCAGCTTTACTCCGTTTTCACTGCTTAGTGCAACAACTCCTTCCCGATCGTTCCAGGCCACTTCGCTTATGGTTAACCAGCCGAATTTATTCTCCCTGGCGTCAAGCAAAAACTGTTCAATATTCTTATAGGCATCACTGCTCAGCGTATCGGTGAGCGGCAGGGCCGGGAAGCCGTAAACCAGGGGTACATCTTTTACCTTACCCGGTACAACAGGCAGCTTTATTCCATTTTCCGTTACAAAACTTCGGCTTGAACCGTCAACCAGCATCGCAAGAGGTTCATGCTCGGTTACATTTAAAGTGAGTGTTCCTCTCATGCTCATACTCACTGATACATCCTTAATGTAGGGCAGGGTTGAAATTGTGCTGAAAAGCCCTGAGTAGTCTACGCTGTCTGCCAGTAATCCCACCGGAGATTCAATAATACCGAGCAGCTCTTCAGTATCGGTATAGTAGTGGCCTTTGAACTCCACGCCCCTGATCTCCGTATTCTGCTCGAAATAGATTCCGGCAATCACAGCCAGGCCTACCAGAAAAAATGCAGCCGCAACCCAGCTCATCGCTTTCAGCTGATCT
>SKRK01000163.1 GCA_007118525.1 Balneolaceae bacterium | reverse complement strand
GGAAAGAGAAGCCCGAATGGTTCAAATTTTGAAATACAGTGACTATTCCTGCCCTGCCTGTAAGGCCTATGTTCCGTCCCAGAATGAGTTAAAGCGTGAGTTCGGTGATAATATACAGATCGAATACCGTTACTTTCCCTTGAGCGGATTTCAGTATTCACAGCTCGCCGCCCACTCTGTTGAAGCAGCCCGCAAGCAAGGGAAATTTAAAGAGATGCATGATATGGTATTTGAAAATCAGGAAGTTTGGACCCAAGGTAATGCACTTGAGCATTTTACAAACTATGCAAGAGAAATAGGCCTGGATCTGGATCAATTTGAGCAGGATCGTGAATCTGAGGAAGTTCGCAACACAGTGGAGAGCCAGCGCCAGGAAGGAGTTCGCCGTCAGGTAACAGCCACGCCAACGTTTTTCATTAACGGCCAAAAACTCCGCCAAAATCCACAGAGCTACGATCAGTTCAAATCTATTGTAGAACTTTATATGTACCGTTCTAATTAATTGCAGATTGCCTGCCAGGTTTACTTAGAACTGATTTTTTCGACTCAGAAGAACTTTATTTAAACTAGTGATAAGTCAAATACGAAATGTCGGTCGAAAGCTGTCAGCCTGGAATTTGTAATTGTAATTTTGCATATAGCCAAACATGATCTACGAATTCCTCAACAAATCTCCTCTGTTTGATGAGACCGTTTTTGTGGCCCCAAGTGCCGACATTATAGGAGATGTGAAAATTGGTAAGCACTCCTCAATTTGGTTTAATAGTACCATTCGGGGCGATGTAAACTGGATTGAAATCGGAGATCGAAGCAATATCCAGGATAATGCCTCGATTCATGTGATGAATCAGACCGGCCCGACAAAAATTGGAGATGATGTGACGGTAGGGCACAATGCCATGATTCATGGCTGCACCATCCACGACCGGGTGTTGATTGGCATTCATGCCACAATACTCGACGAAGCTGTAATCGAGAGTGATGTGATTGTTGCAGCCGGCAGCCTGGTTCCGCCAAAAAAAACCCTTCAATCGGGTTATCTCTATATGGGCTCGCCCGTTAAACAGGTGCGCAAATTAAATGAAGAAGAGATTGATTCAATCCGGCAGTCTGCAGCCAATTACGTGAAATACCAGCGAGCCTACCGGCAGGTTGACCAGTATGAGGAGAATCCGTTTTATAAAAGGAAAGATTAGATTTCACTTTTTAAATCTGTGAAAACTGGCACTGATCATCTCCTCTGTCCACGTACCAGGTTAAACCTTTAGACTTTTTAAATGTCCGGTATCTACATTCACATCCCATTCTGCAAACAGGCCTGTAGTTATTGCGATTTCTACTTTCTGACACGTCAGCAGCTTCGCCAGCCCTTTGTAGATTCACTAGTTGAGGAGATTTTCACCTACAGGAATACAAAGTACTCTCATGCCCCGGTAAAGAGTATATATATGGGCGGTGGCACTCCTTCTCTTTTAACCCGTCAGCAGCTCAGGCAAATATTTGATGCAGTGCATAATGTTTTTGTATTGGAGCCCGTAGAGGTTACTATGGAACTGAATCCTGATGATGTAACGGTAGACTATCTGAGAATGATCCGTGAGTTTGGTGTAGACAGAGCCAGCATGGGAGTGCAGTCATTTCACGAAGAGATACTGAATTTTATGCACAGGGCACATTCAAGAGATGAAGCTATATCTGCACTTGAAGCGTTACATCAGGCCGGGTTCCCCTCCTTTACTGCGGATCTGATTTACGGTAATCCCGGTCAATCCAACGGTATGCTCAAAAAAGATATTGAATTGCTTCTGGAGTTTGATCCGCCTCATATCTCGGCCTACTCCCTCACGGTTGAACCTGATACACGCCTGGGCAAACAGGTAAAGCTGGGACGAATTCAACCGCCTGAGGACGAAGATGTGGCCGAGCAGTTCGACCTTGTAGCTTCGACCCTTTCGGAATATGGTATTGAGCAGTACGAGGTAAGTAATTTCGCAAAACCGGGCAAAGAGGCCGTTCACAACAGCAACTATTGGAAGCATGAGAATTACCTGGGCTTTGGCCCATCGGCACACTCCTTTTGGTGGGATGGCGAAGGGGCTAAAAGGTGGAAAAACAGATCAGATCTTAAATTTTATCTGGAGCGTGATTTTATAGGAATGAGAGAAGATCAGGAAGATCTGGATCTTAAAACTTTGGCTGAAGAGCGGCTGATGCTTGGTTTAAGAACCAAATGGGGGGTTGAATTGGGTGAGCTCAAAAAGAGATACGGATATGAACTCAACCCGGCACAACTGGAATGGATCAACTATCAAACAAAATCCGGATTGATTGACAAATCATCATCTTCAGTAAAAATGACGCATGAGGGATTGAGAATTTCGGATCTGCTGATTGTTGATCTGCTGAGCAAAGGTTAACCTGTCTGAACTTCGTGTGTTTAATATAAGAGATTGTAAAAAAAGGCTGCCCTCTTTGAGAAGTCTCATACACAACCCCTCTACTTAATCAGCATCATCTTTTTTGAGATTGTAGATTCATTGGTAATAATTCTATAAAAATAGATACCCGATGCAAGTCCTGTTGCATCAAAATTAACGCTATGATATCCACTCTCAAGCTGCTGATCCAGTAGCGTTGTGACTCTTCTGCCAATGCTGTCGTAGATTTCGAGGCGTATGTATTTATTCTCATTAATTGAAAACGTGATGCGCGTTGCCGGGTTAAAAGGATTGGGATAGTTCTGGGCTATGAAATCTACGTCCGGCGTGGAAGATGTCATTTCAAGCCTGTAAGTGACAGTCTGAGATGGATTGACATTCACAACCGCAACAGAGATCCTGTCCAGATCGTCCCAATTCCAGGTAGTTTGCAAGGATTGAGTGGACGAGTTTGGGTCGAGTATCAACTCCCGGCGGGTACTGCCGTCATTGAAGTAACCAACCAGCCCCAATCCCGTTCCGGGAGCGGAGGTTTCGAGGGAGAACCTTGGCTGGCCCTCTGTAAAAGCCGGCGCTGCTGCGCGGATATAGTGTGCGCTAAATGGGCGAAGTGAGAGTGCTTCGACGGCATCAGGCACGAAATTCAGTTCTTGAGTAGAAAATATGGCGTTGGGATAGTTTTCCCTATCCAAAAATCCAAAATCTCTTGATAAATTCTCCGGCCCGGAAGCCATATGCCATTTATGATTTTTGATATGTTCGCGAGCCAGATTTAACCCTCTTTCAGAAAGAGAAGTCTCCATCGCATCAAAAAATGGCTTTGTTCTCTCCTCAATAAACT